>CAJTSY010000002.1 GCA_910578995.1 uncultured Acetatifactor sp. | reverse complement strand
TTTTTTCCTGTTTTTCCATTTTGTATCCAATGCCCCACACCACCTTTATATATTCTGGCTCTTTGGGATTCAGTTCCAGTTTCTCGCGGATGCGCCGGATGTGCACCATGACCGTGTTCTCCGACGCATAGGCCTCTTCGTTCCAGACCCTGCGGTAGATTTCCTCCGCCGGGAACACGCGGCCCGGATTGCGCATGAACAGATCCACGATTCTGGTCTCCGTGGCGGTGAGCCTGACGGGTTCTCCGTCCGCGTAGAGGGTTTTTTCCTCCGTATTGTACAGGAGACGGCCGTTCTTGATCTCGCTGGCCCTGCTTCCGGCGTGGATGTCCCCCAGGCTGGTGTACCTGCGCAGATGGCTTTTCACCCGGGCTGCCAGTTCCTGGGGATTATAGGGCTTGGACACATAGTCGTCCGCGCCCATGGACAGGCCCAGTACCTTGTCTGTGTCCTCGCTCTTGGCGCTGAGGACGATGATGGGGATGTTCTGCTTTTCCCGGATGCGCATCACTGCCGACAGGCCGTCCAGCCTTGGCATCATCACATCGATGAGCACCAGGCGCACCGGTTCCCTGGAGAGGATGTCCAGGGCCTGCAGTCCGTCGTATGCTTTCAGCACTCTGTAGCCTTCGTTTTCCAGTAAGATGCCGATGGCTTTTACTATTTCTCTGTCGTCATCTGCTACCAATACACATTCGTCCATGATGTCTGCCATACCTTTCCGATGTTTCCCGGGGCCATGCCCCAATCCTTTTGCCGCCTGCGGCGCTTGAAACACTGGCGGAGCATACCTCCCTGCCATGCCTCGAACCGTTTGCCGTCTTGCTGTCTGCGGAGGCCGCATGATCCACAGTTGGAGACTCTTAAACTGTATCTGTATCCCTGAGCTGTAAACAGGATACCTTATCTTTTTTACAAAAATAATACTGTGTTTCTTACAAATTTCTTACGGAATGGGTTCCGCCGTCCGGATTTTTGCTGTCCGGATCTTAGTGTTCTGTCCGGGAAAGGATGCGCGCCGTTGGGGCTTTCCCATGCTTATCTTACAGGATTTTTCCGCTGATGGCAAGCAGGTATCCGGGGGCTGGGAGCTGAAAAGTGTGGGGGAGGTTCTTTTTCGGGTAAAAAGCCCCGAAATATCCTAAAAATATTATAAAACATCATAAAAAATACCATATGGGCACAGATTTTAGCGTCGGAGTGTTGAATCTGCGTGACAAATCTGTTACAATACAGGTTAGGTTTTGATAGACAGACCGCAGAAAGGTATGGAAGATCGTGAAGATAATCGATAAGATAATAGGGACTTACAGCGAAAGGGAGATCAAGCGCATCAAGCCGCTGGTGGATAAGATTGAAAGTCTCCGCCCTCAGATGCAGGCCCTTTCCGATGAGGAGCTAAGGAATAAGACGGCAGAATATAAGAAGCGCCTGGGGGAGGGGGAGACTCTGGACGACCTGCTTCCCGAGGCCTATGCCACTGTCCGGGAGGCCACGGCAAGGGTGCTGAAGACGGAGCATTACCGGGTACAGCTCATCGGCGGCATCATCATGCACCAGGGACGTATCGCGGAGCTGCGCACCGGCGAAGGGAAAACCCAGACCTTCCTTCTGCCCGCATACCTCAATGCCCTGGAGGGCAAGGGAGTCCATGTGGTGACGGTCAATGATTACCTGGTGAAGCGTGACGCGGAATGGATGGGACAGGTGCATGAGTTCCTGGGGCTCACCGTGGGCATGGTGCTGAACAGCATGACCAGCGAGGAGCGCCAGAAGGCATATCAGTGCGATATTACTTATGTAACCAACAATGAACTGGGATTTGACTATCTGAGGGATAACATGGTGGTTTACAAGGAGCAGCTGGTGCTGCGGGGGCTGCACTTCTGCATTATCGACGAGGTGGACTCCGTGCTTATCGACGAAGCCAGGACCCCCCTGATTATCTCCGGACAGAGCGGGAAGTCCACTGCTCTTTATGAAATGTGTGACCTTCTGGCGCGGCGCATGCACAGGGGCGACGACGTCCAGGAACTGACCAAGATGGATGCCATCATGGGCGTGGTCCAGGAGGAGACCGGGGACTTTATCGTCAACGAGAAGGATAAGGTGATCAACCTCACGGAAGCCGGAGTGAAGAAGGTGGAGGAATTTTTCCATATCCAGAACTTTGCCGACGCGGAGAACCTGGAGATCCAGCACAATATTATCCTGGCCCTGCGGGCCCACAACCTGATGTTCCGGGATCAGGATTATGTGGTGAAGGATGACCAGGTGCTGATCGTGGACCAGTTTACGGGACGTATCATGCCCGGCCGCCGTTATTCCGACGGACTGCACCAGGCCATAGAGGCCAAGGAACATGTGAAGGTGAAGCGGGAGAGTAAGACCCTGGCCACTATCACTTTCCAGAATTTCTTTAATCTGTTTGAGAAAAAGTGCGGCGCTACCGGTACTGCTCTCACTGAGGACAAGGAGTTCAGGGAGATTTACGGCATGGACGTGGTGGAAGTCCCCACCAATGTTCCCGTGGCCCGTATCGACCAGCAGGATGCGGTTTACAAGACCCGGGCAGAGAAGCTGGAGGCCATCGTGAACGCGGTGGAGGAAGCCCATGCGAAGGGGCAGCCGGTTCTGGTGGGCACCATCACCATCGAGGCCAGTGAGGAGCTGAGCAGGCTGCTGACCAGACGGGGGATTCCCCACAAGGTATTGAATGCGAAATTCCATGAACTGGAGGCGGAGATCGTGGCGGATGCCGGCGTTCACGGCGCAGTGACCATCGCTACGAATATGGCCGGCCGTGGTACGGATATCAAGCTTGACGACGAAGCCAGGGCGGCAGGGGGCCTGAAGATCATCGGTACGGAGCGCCATGAATCCAGGCGTATCGACAACCAGCTGCGGGGACGTTCCGGAAGGCAGGGAGACCCCGGTGAGTCCAAGTTTTATATATCCCTGGAGGACGACCTGATGCGGCTGTTCGGTTCCGAGCGGCTCATCAGTATGTTTAATACCCTGGGGGTGCCGGAGGGGCAGGAGATCGAGCATAAGATGCTGACCAATGCCATCGAATCCGCCCAGAAGAAGATTGAGAACAATAACTTCGGCGTCCGTAAGAACCTGTTGGAGTACGACAGGGTCATGAGCGAGCAGCGTGAGATTATTTACGACGAGCGTCTCCGGGTTCTGAACGGGGAGAGCATGCGGGATTTTATCTATAAGATGATTACGGATATTGCGGAAAACTGTGTGGATATCAGCATCAACGACGATGCCGAGGTGGATGACTGGAATTTCAATGAGCTGAATACGCTGCTGCTGCCAACCATCCCCCTGGAGCCCCTTTCCCGGGAACGGGTGGTGAAGCCGAAGAAGAACAGCTTAAAGCAGCAGCTGAAGGAAGAGGCCGTGAAGCTGTATGAGAATAAGGAGGCCGAATTCCCCAATGCAGAGGCGATCCGTGAGATTGAGCGTGTCATTCTGCTGAAAGTCATAGACAGAAAGTGGAATGACCATATCGACGATATGGAGCAGCTCCGCCAGGGCATCGGGCTCCAGGCCTACGGACAGAGGGATCCGTTGGTGGAATACAAGATGAGCGGCTATGCCATGTTCGATGAGATGACCCAGAATATAAAAGAAGAGACGGTTCGTATCCTGTTCCGCATTAAGGTGGAGCAGAAGGTGGAGAGGGAACAGGTGGCCAAGGTGACGGGCACCAACAAGGATGACTCCGTGGCCAAAGGCCCCGCAAAGCGCAGCAGCGCGAAGGTTTATCCCAACGATCCCTGCCCCTGCGGAAGCGGAAAGAAGTATAAGCAGTGCTGCGGGCGTAAAGTGTAAGGAGTCAGAACTGTCATTGGCGAAAGAAGGGAGAATTCAAATGAGAAAGACGAGGAGTGATTGCACAGTAGACACATTTGAAAAGACAAGGGGATTGCCGAAAGGAACAATCCACAATGAGAATGGACGCAAGAAACAAAAGGGTAAGTAGATAGTTGTATGCCGAATTTGTATCAGAAGAAAGAAGGTGACGTTAAGTGGTAGAATTAGATCAGATGAAGACAGAATTACTGTCATACGAAACTCCATTAGCGGAAGTGAGGGATTCACTTTAACCCCGCTGACAAGGCGAAAAGGATTGAGGAACTGGAACGGGAGATGGAAGCCCCGGGTTTCTGGGATGATCCTGAACGTTCCAATGAGAAAATGAAGGAACTGAAAGGCCTGAAGGGGGTTGTGGAAGGGTGTGACAGGCTTTCCGGCCAGTATGAGGACATCCTAACCCTGATCGAGATGGGGTATGAGGAGAACGACGCATCCCTGATTCCGGATATCCGGGCGGAACTGGACGAATTTATCAGTGAATTCGAGGCGCTGCGCCTGGACACCCTCCTTTCGGGAGAGTATGACAAAAACGATGCCATACTGAAGCTGAACGCCGGAGCGGGCGGCACCGAGAGCTGCGACTGGTGCAGTATGCTGTACCGGATGTATACCAGGTGGGCGGAGCGGAAGGGCTTTACCGTGGAGGTGTTGGATTATCTGGACGGGGACGAGGCGGGGATCAAGTCGGTGACTTTCCAGGTCAATGGAACCAATGCCTACGGCTACCTGAAATCCGAGAAAGGCGTCCACAGACTGGTACGGATTTCTCCTTTTAACGCCCAGGGAAAGAGGCAGACTTCTTTCGTGTCCCTGGACGTGATGCCGGATATTGAGGAGGACCTGGACGTGGAGATCGATGAGAAGGATCTGCGCATCGACACCTACCGGAGCAGCGGCGCGGGCGGACAGCATATCAACAAGACATCCTCCGCCATCAGGATTACCCACATTCCCACGGGGACGGTGGTTCAGTGCCAGAATGAAAGAAGCCAGTTCCAGAACAAGGACAAAGCCATGCAGATGCTGAAGGCCAAGCTGTACCTGCTGAAGCAGGAGGCCAATGTGGAGAAGCTGTCCGATATCCGGGGCGAGGTGAAGGAGATCGGATGGGGCAACCAGATCCGCTCCTATGTGCTGCAGCCTTACAAACTGGTGAAGGATCTGCGGACGGACGTGGAAACCGGAAATACGGATGCAGTGCTGGATGGGGCATTGGATCCCTTTATAAACGGGTATCTGAAGTGGATCAATCTGTCCAGGGATAAGGCGGAAAATTAGGCTGTAGTGTAAGAAAGATTGAAAAATGCCGGTATTGACAGGATACCGGCTATTTTTCTTCTGCGGAGATATGTAAAAGGAATTTTGGAAGATAAGCGGAGGATACTGGTATGGAAAATAAAAATCGGATTCCTTTTTATTGCGGGAGCAGGCAGCCGAACTGTGATTACCATCATGGGCAGCTTCCGCCTGTAAAGGGCGCGGGCTGCTACCAGGTGACCCGGGCCAACCGCACTCATCCGGAGTGGGACGACGGGGTGGGGGGAACCTATAAGCACGGGGCAGATCTGGCCTGGTGGAACGGTAAGTTTTATCTGCACTATTTTACCAATCCGGTGAGCGAGCATACCGGTGCAGGGCAGAGCATTCTGGCAGTCTCGGGGGACGGCAGGCAGTGGGAGGATTTCCGGGTGGCATTTCCCCCATACCGGATCCCGGCATGCACGGTTACGGACTATAAGGGAAATGTAAACAGCTTTTCCGGAGAAACCTATGCCTTTATCCATCAGCGGGTGGGATTTTACCGTACAAAAAATAACCGGATGCTGCTGCTTGGATTTTACGGCTGGTCCCCGAAGCCATGGATCACAAACTGGGATAATTACGGAATCGGCAGGGTGGTGCGGGAGCTGTATCCGGATGAGACCATGGGGCCGGTTTACTTTATCCGGCCCTGCTGGCAGGGAGGGTGGTCTAAGGAACAGCTGCTGTATCCGCTGTACACGGAGTCGCCGGACAGGGGATTTGCGGACTGCTGCGAAGAGCTGCTTTCGGATGCCCTGGCCGTGCAGCAGTGGGCGGAGGAGAATGGTGACGGAGACGAGCTGATCCGGATCAAACATGAGGGGAACGGCAGCACAAACCAGGCCTTCTGCTGGTATCATATTGACGAGGACACTGTAATCGGCATGTGGAAGCATTCCCGCTGTGCCAGAAGCGGCGACGGAGGCAGGACATGGTCTCCGGTGACAGTGTCGCCCTCCCTGGTGATGAGCGGCCAGAAGGTCTGGGCCCAGAAGACCGGCGACGGGAAATATGCCATGGTCTATGATCCGACCCTGGAGTCCACCCACAGGTGGCCCATGTGTGTCACCACTTCAGAGGACGGACTGGCCTACGGGGACATGCTCCTGGTTCACGGAGAAGTGCCTCCCATGCGTTTCGGGGGATTCTGGAAGGATTACGGACCGCAGTATATGCGCGGAATCGCGGAGGGAATAGAACGCCCTGACGACAGTATGTGGATTGCCTATACGGTAAACAAGGAGGATGTCTGGGTGGCCAGGCTGCCCCTTCCCATTACCGGGGAGGAGAGGGAGCGGAAGCTGGAAAACGGATTTGAGGATTTTACGGTGTATTCTCCCAAATGGGCACCTGTGACAGTGACGGAGATTCCTTCCCTGCGACTTACGGACTTTGACCGATATGATTATGCCAGGGCGGAACGGGTGCTGCGGGAGACGGCCCGGCTCGAAGTGGAATTTTGTGTGACTCCACGGCAGCGGGATCACGGAACCCTGTACTGTGAACTGCAGGACGTATATGGACAGACGGCAGTGCGTCTGGTTTTCCGGGAGGACGGGATGCTCTGCCTGCGGACTACGGCTCTGGTTCCGCTCTGTCCTTATGAGGCGGACAGGGAGGTCCGGGTCAGGATCCTGGCGGACTGCGGGGAGTATGCATACCGTCTGCAGGCAGGCGGGGAAGAGGAGAAGAGATACCGTTTTATGACGGCAGTGGAGAGCCTGGGCCGCTTTGTCCTGCGCACCGGGGCTCCCAGGACTTTACCGGACAGGGAGACCGTTCCTGTGGAAGATGAAGACTTTGCGCTGCCCATGTCAGATGAAAGGGAGCAGACAGCAGTGTATGACCTGACTTATTTTCGGGCAGAGTGTGGGGAGGCATAGGCACAAGGGAGAGTGGCCAAGGAGCCGCTGTCGGCCCGGGAAAGAGGGGAGGGCCGGAATGTATTTATCCGGTCCTCTGTGCCGATTTCGGATTCATTAGATCCAGAAAGAAGCAGGCGTAAGACATCTGCATATAGGGCTCTAGCCACAGAAATCCGACACCAAAACTTAAGATGCACAGCAGCATCAGCGGCAGGAAGCCCAGTTCCAACTGAAAAAGCCTCCCCCGGTGGCCTCTCATCATGCGCCAGCACAGAGAGAGGGTTTCCCTGCCTGAATTCTGGGGAAAATCCAGTATCAGGTAAAAGGAAAGGGCAATGCCCAGGGAAATGGGGACATAGAAACATAATCCCACCCCCGCGGCGGCCAATGCGTATAGAACCCATTTTGTATCGCGGGTGGAAAGATAGTTCTGCAGCAGATACTGCCCCGGCCACAGGCATATGGTTTGACAGAGCACAATGGCGGCTGATATTACGAGGAACTTTTTGGAGTCTGTCCGGAAACCGTAGAACAGATCCCGAAGGGATGCGGCCTGCCCGCAGGCCAGGTTCAGAAAGTAGAGGGCGATTCCCGCGTTCATTACCCCCATAAGAATGCCTGCCGCCGCCAGCAGGACATCAAACAGAATGGATATGCCCCGTGCGGCTCCCGTGGATCCGGTCATCCCATAGACCGTATTCATGGTATTGGTGCAGACTGAATTGATGGAAAGCCGCACCATGCCTGAGAGCAGGGCGCTCAGGAAGGTGATCAGAATTGCGCCGCCGTATTTGCTTTCCATCTTGTCTTTTGCCATGTTTCTGATTTCGTAAATTTTTTTATATTGTTTCATTGCCTTTATCCATCTTTCCTTATTTGTTTAATGTATGGCTGACGGGATGCCGTTATAGGGGAAATGCGGGGCGGGTTTCGAATGTTCCCTGGAAGAGTGCCGCAGTCAAGGACTTAGTTTTACTACGATGCAATCTTCTATCTGTTTCACAGAGCCTTCCGCAGGGAACAGCGGCATGTCGGCATATTCCTGGCTGGACATGATGCGTTCCAGCAGTTCTCCCTCCACTACGGAATATTCGATTCCCATATACTGCCTGAAAAACTGATTCCAGCAGTGCTGCCTTCCATTGCCGGAATCCCAGATCAGGCCGTATTCGGCGGCCGTTCCCTTTACAATCCGGTACATGTCAGGGTAACTGCGCGGATAATTTCCCTGTTCTTCATCTCCGCCCATGACTAATCTGAGTCCTGGTGTATAATCCGTTTCGCTGTTTACCCTGTCGGCTACCTGCCGGGCCAGGGTGCAGGTACGGTGCAGATCCATCTGAATGCAGTTCTGGAAAACCTGCGTATAAAGCCCCAGAGCAAAAAGCACTCCCGTACACAGAATGAGCGAGATCCATCCCGAAACGAAGCATGTGGGGCTGTTTTTCCCTGGATCCACTGCCAGGGCTATTCCCCAGATATAGAGCCAGTTCACGCCACCTGCAGACTAATTTGTAGGATACCAGGTAAAGCGCAGACGCACAGGCTCCCGCTGTCAGGAAACGGAAAAATTTCCCCAACAGATTCCGGGGGGGTACTGTGTTTCGTATTATATTAAGCAGAAGATACAGCAGGCACAGGGTTATGGCTGAACCGATATAGGCCTGGTAAATGCATGCTGAGGCTGCCAGGAGGAACACGGCGACAGCATAGCTTTTCCACGTATCCCCCTTTGCGAGGCACCATACGAACAGGACGGAGAAAAGGAATGCCAACAGATATGCATCCGCGGTACAATAGTAAGTCAGCGTGCTGCACAGGGAAGGGGAACAGACAACCAGGCCGCCTGCTATATAGTCCCAGGGATGTTTCTTTATTTCCAGCAGGGAGCACAGAAGAACTGCTGTTAACGCTGCGGTAAAAATACAGAATAAGGTCTGGAGCGTTGGGAACTGGTAATATCCCTTGAACCTGTTGAACATTCCCAGCCCCATACGTCCCAGCATGTCTTCCCAGGCATATCCCGGTTTGTATACCAGACCCTGCCAAACGCCGTCCGGATTGGCCAGCCATTGGACGATCATCCGCAGGTATAGGGTACACCCCAAAACGAAGGTAAAGAAAAGGAGTTTTCGCTCCTCCTTATACTGCCGCGAAAAATTATTCCATATACCGTCCGGTAAATATCTGACCATTTGCATGCCTCCGTTTTTCTGTATTTACATGGGAAAGTCCGCCGTCAGACTTTTTATTCCACCGTTGTTCCGGAGGAAATAAACTGCTTCTCCCTGTAAGCGGCTTTCAGGCGGAATCCGTCCCCGGTTTTTCCCGTGCGCAGTTCGATGTATTCCAGTCTGGCTGAATTGGGGGTGCCGGGGAAGAAATGATACCCGCCGCAGTCGCCGCTGACAGGCACATATACATCCATGTTTTCCCATTTAACCACAGAGCATTCTTTCCAATTATAGTCTGCAGGGCGCTTCCAAAATGGTTCCGTAAAATCTGTCGCAACATGCAGCATGCAGGATATTCCGCAGTATATGCAGGCGGCACAGATAACCCAGGACGGGATACCACGGGGCGTCTTTCGACAGACAAGCCCCAGCAAAAAAAGGGGCGTTAAAAGCATGTAGGCCAGTCCGTACCGGATCAGGGGGGCTGTTACAAACCACATGACTGCCTGAACCATGCTTACCAACAGAAGCAGCAGAGAGGCCCAGTGGGTTTCGCCTTTCCGGAAAACAGCCCGCACCAGATATACTGCCGAGATAACCATGGAGGCAATATTGACAAGAAAGAGCGCTTTTCCCCATCCAACCAGGTTCCTGTACCACCGGGGGAACCATATGCGGAAACCGGCTCCGTAAAGAGACCTTTCAGTGAGGCCTCTTCCCCACGCCATGATTTCCCTGCTGTCGTCGGCTGCCAGAGATGCCGCCATTTTCCAGTCCACATTAAAAAGGTCAACCGCGGAATAGGGATAGACCAGATACCCTGAAATGATAACATTTCTGATCAAAAACGGAATTACGATTCCTGTTCCCGCCAGTAAAAAGAAAAGGAGCTGTTTCCAGTTTTTTCGGCGTACCAACAATGCAGCGGGATACAGGGCCAGAAGAACCGGGGGGGCAGCGGATAGCTTCATTGTAACGGTCCATGCGGCAAACAGGCACAGTATTCCGTATGGGGCGGGGGTTTTTTCGTTCTGCTCCACAAGTTCTGCCCATTTGGCTGAAATATACAGCACCATACACAAGGTGGGAAGATCAGAACCGGGGGATGAGACCACCAGCGGGCTTTCCAGGTAACCAAAGTACAGGAAAAGCCCGGCTTTTAAGAAATCTGATGTTTTCACAATTTTCCTTTTCCAGATACTGAGGGTGCAAAGGGCGTAGCTGAGCATCAGGAATGTTATAAAACCGTTCATGGTGTGCAGGGACTGGTTTGTGATAAATTTCATGCTGAACAGTGCCTGCAGACAGAAGAAGGAGCTGTTATATGCAAATCGGTTGTGAAGGTTTCCAAGGCCTTTTACCACACCATATTCCTCAATCCAACGGATGGCCTGGGCATGATAGAGATCGGTATCATAATGCCAGGTATAGCCTGCGGTAAGGTATACCGTCAGCAGCAGAAGGAGCAGGACCAGGGGAATCAGCAGGAGCGTTCCTTTTCTCTGAAGGATGTGCGTGTACAGATATTTGAAATATTGCTTTAGTCTGGTGCGCAATAAGACAGCCGCGGCCACACACATGATTCCAACCCCAAATGTTGCCGCAGCGCCAACCCCTGCCGCCAGGCTGAATATTTGGGAATATACGGTGAGGCACAGGAGTCCCATTAAAATATACATTTCCACACTTTTAAACCGGTCTTCTCCGGTTATCTTTCCCATTCCTGCCAGGGCGCCGAAGCCCAGGAGGAAAGAGGCAGTTCCAATCCATAACCAGCTCATTATGACGAGTATCATATTTTACCTGCTTTCCGGTTTTCATTATGCCATGAGCACAGCAACGCTCATGGCAGATGGCCATTCGGCCGCCCCAAGTCTGGAATAAGGACATTATACCATATGAGCACAGCAACGCTCATGGCAGATGGCCATTTGGCCGCCCCAAGTCTGGAATAAGGAGTTTATATTATATAATCCAGGTTCATACCCTGGTATTTTGTCCGGTCGGATCTTTTCAGATCCTGCTGGTAGGGATTTTCTTCATTATAATAGCGGATCTGGGTACGGGTGGTGCCGCCGGATACATAGGTGCGGCCGCACTCGGGACAGACTGCCGTGTGGATGGAGACGGACGCGCAGATTACCTTACCGTCGTCCCGGGCAGCTTTTTTATAGGCGTTGGCTACATGCTCCTGTTCATGGGCGCGTACTGCGGAGGCGGCGTTTTCAGGAGACACATGCCGAGGGCTTTTGAAGGAAACCATTTCGTCGGAACCGTCTTTGTATTTACGTCTTTTGCAGGTCTGGCATTCTTCCGATGGGTCTTCCAGGCCGGCTTTTTCCCGCCAGTTCTGCCCCTTGTTTTCCGGAAACCGTTCTGTGCCGGGAAGGTTTCGATCTGTTTTGCCCATGTTTTCGGATAAGGCGTAAGATGCCGCCGGATAGCCTGTATCTGGGAAAAACAGGCCATCATTTTTACCATGTAGGTTGGTGATGGGAGAGATATTCATGTTCAAAGCCTCCTGATTTAATTTGCAGCTGTCCTGGATAGTCAGCCGTTATCTGGCCGACATCGGGAATCAGTCAAAGGAATACCCGTAATATTGCTTCATAAAATCCGAAAAATTAATTCCATACATCTGCTCGGTCATAGTGTTGATCTGATTTCGGAAGGACTCGTTTTTCATGAGCACGGGCAGCATCACCAGGGAATATATCATGATGAGCAGCGCGCTGGCAAGCCCTATGATGGAAAGTGTCAGACCTGTGATGCAGGCGGAGTTCATTCGTTTTCCCTTTCTATGGGCCAGAACGGCGAAAAGAATACCCAGTGCGCCCAGGGGCAGGGATAATATGACCGTGCAGCATGTGGTTACGGACAAAAGTCCGCATACGGCCGCTGCCACGGAAAAGGCCTGTCCGTAGGGTCTGTGGGTGGGCTGGTTGTAATAACTGCTGTTGGAAGCATTGCTGTTCCATCTGTCCCACTGTCCATTGTCACGGTCATTCCGGTTGCTTGATCCGTTCTGGTTGTAGTCCATAAAGGCGACTCCTTCTTACTTATAAGCCTGTAATTGTTCATTTGGTATTTCTTACTTCTACTTTACCATTTTTAACCAGTTCTGTCAAAAAATATTTTGTGCCGGAGTTGACATTTCCCAGGATCCGTATTATGATAAATATGTCAACAGCTTATCTGTGAAAGGTGTCTATCACACATTCAGGCAGTTTCTGCCGGACTTTTCACACACACTGGCAGGGACGTCATATAGTTTATGTATGTTCTCTGCCCCATATTATTTGGTAAGGGAGAATAGTACATGAAGCCTAGAATGAAGTTTGTATCGCGAAAGAGCCAGTTTTTCGGGCTGCCACTGCCACATTTTATCAGCAACCGCAAGGTGAAGGACCGGCTGTTCTGCTATATTTTCGGACAGGACAGGAAAGCCCTGCTACAGCTCTATAATGCCTTGAACCATACGGATTACCAGGATGAACATGCCTTACAGATTGTTACGCTGGAAAATGTGGTTTATATGGCAATGCATAATGATGTTGCGTTTCTGTTGTTGGGGACTTTGAATCTGTATGAACACCAGAGTACGCTGTGTCCCAACCTTCCCCTGCGTTTTTTGCTCTATCTTGCTGCCGAATATGAGGGGTTGGTGGCCAAAATGAGGGCGAATATCTATGGCCAGACTCTGGTTTCCCTTCCTGCGCCCCAGTGCGTTGTATTTTATAATGGAGAGAAGGGGACTGAGGATGAACAGTACCTGAACCTGACGGATGCGTTTGTGGATGAAACAGGACAGAAACCTGTATCCTGCCTGGAACTTACGGTTCGGATGCTGAACATTAACAAGGGGCATAACAGCGGGCTGATGGCGTGTTGTGAACGTCTGGACGAATATTCCTCTTTTATCGAACATATCAGAAAACTTCGCAGGAATGGCCTTTCCACGGATCAGGCAATTGATAATGCCGTAGTATACTGCATTGACCATGGCATCATGGAGGATATTTTATTGCCCTTTCGGGCGGAGGTGAAGAAAATGTTACTGACAGAGTATAATGAAAGAAAATACATGAAGATGTTCCGCAAAGAGGCGAGGGAACTCGGTCTGAGGGAGGGTCGTGAGGAAGGTCTGAGGGAGGGTCGTGAGGAAGGGCTGCGGGAAGGTCGTGAGGAAGGCCTGAAGGAAGGTTGGAAGGAAGGCATTGCGCAGGAGAGAAAACGGCTCCTGGATATGATGCTTCAAAACGGCGCATCGGTGGAAATATTGTCTGGATTAACCGGGTTATCTGTTGACGAGATCAGACAGGCGCAAGAAGATGGGAATAGATCCTGAAATATGGAAGACAATAATATGGAGGCCGGCGAATCAGTGCAGACTAAGCCGTATATTTGATTGTCGGTCATACAGGATATGGCGTTTCTGCGGAATGCCATATCCTGTATAAGGTTATCTATAGAATCTCTTCCTGTTCCTGCCTGTCATAATACTGAGCCTGGGCATACCACAGGGCATGATATTTCCCGTCTGAGTCGGCCACCAGAGACGCATGGCTTCCCTTCTGGACAATGTTTCCTTTATCAAATACCAGGATCTCGTCGCAGAATTTACAGGAGGAGAGCCGGTGGCTGATGTAGATGGCCGTCTTGTCCTCGATGATATCGTTAAACTTACTGTAGATTTCCGCTTCCGCGATTGGATCCAGGGCGGCGGTGGGCTCATCCAGTACGATGAAGGGGGAATCTTTGTACAGGGCTCTGGCCAGGGCCACTTTCTGCTGCTCGCCGCCGGAGAGGGTGATGCCGTCTTCATCCAGCGTCCTGTGCAGATAGGTATCCAGGCCCCGGGGGAGTTCCTTCAGCCTTTCTGAGAAACCGGCCTTTTCCAGGCAGGAGGACACCAGAGCCCGGTCATATGCGGAAGAGGCGGCTACATTTTCTCCCAGGGGCAGATCCGCCAGGGCGAAGTCCTGGAATACAACGGAGAAGATGGACAGATACTCCCGGTAATTGTATTTGCGGATATCGAAGCCGTTCAGCAGGATGGCGCCCTCGGTGGGGTCATACAGCCTGCAGAGCAGCTTGATGAAGGTGGTTTTGCCGCTGCCGTTGGGGCCCACTACCGCCAGGCGCTGCCCTACCTTGAACTTGATGTTCACATGGCGCAGGGCATACTGCTGTTCGGAATGTTCCGCAGACTGAGCGGCGCCCGGATACCGGAAGGAGACATCCCGGAATTCCACCTCGTACTGTCTGTCATTGCGCTTCTCCGTGGTCAGGCTGCCCTGGTACATCACATTGGGCTTCTCCAGAAAATCGAATATTTGCTTCACGAAGGTGGAATTGATACGGATCATACCGGCGTTGCTGATCAGGGAGGAAAGTCCTGTGGCAAAGCGGGTGATGGAGCCGATGTACTGGGTCATCATGCCGATGCCGAAGGCGCCTGCCCAGGCTTTGAGACAGACGAAGACATAGATCGCTCCGGTGAGGATTCCCGATACGGCCGCGGAAGCTGCAGCGTACATCCCCATGGGGCCCCTGCCCAGCTTTGCAAAGGGGCCTTTGCTGCTGAAGGTGGAGGTCTTGTCGGAATTGTATTTTTCACACACGATGTCCTGGCGGTAAATACGCATATCCACACCCCTGTCGTTAAAATATCCGAGAAAACCGAAGTGACCGAACAGACGGTTTCCCAGGTTATGGGCATCGGCATTCAGTGCGTAATAGCTTTCTGACTTGTTGGAAAGCATGGGGGCAAGCCAGGTCACTGCAAGCATGGCCGCCAGGATGGGAAGCAGGAACAGGGGGCTGTTCAGGAATGTCATATTTTCCGCGCTCTCCGGCACCCGGCTGGTAAACAGGGTCACAGTCAGGGCCAGTCCTCCCAGCAAAGTGAACAGGGAGGAGAACAGGCTGTCGATGAGGTCAAGTCCCCGCCCCATGCCCCAGCCGCCGCCGTTCTGGTTCTGGAGGATGGTGGACAGCTCTTGTTGGGTCCGGGTCTCGTCCATGATACAGAAGTCCATGTCCAGCATCTTGTCGCCCAGGAGCTTGCGGCAGTAGTAATACCAGTCGGCGTTTTCCACCGCAAGGGTCCGGTCCAGGATGGCGCCCGCCAGGGAGATCAGCGCCGCGGAGAGGAGGGTGGCCAGAACCAGGCGCAGCAGGGTATCCGGATCGCGGCTGCCGGACAGTTCTTCTATGATCAGGGCGGAGAGGTAAATGCCCACATAAGGGGTCAGGGCGCCCCAGATGTCCTTTGTAATCCGCAGGGCAAGCAGTCTGGGGCGCTGTCTGCGCAGCAGCTGCAGCAGTTTTGTGTTGGTTTTCCAGGCTTCACGCCAGGACAGTAATTTTTTGTCGTTTTTATGTTCCATGGATAGCTCCTTTTTGGATTGATTTCGGCTGTGAGTAAACGTTCCGGTAAGGCATATGTGTCAGCCTGCAGTTGGTTTTGAGGGCAGCATAGCGATTTGGTTCACAGGTTCTGTCACTGGGAAGGCGTTTCCGACTCACGGTAATACCTGCTTTGCACCTCGAACAATTCCGCATACCGTCCGCCCTTTGCCAGTAACCCCTCATGGGTACCCTCCTCGGCGATCCTTCCGTCCTCGATCAGGAGGATGCGGTCGCAGAAGCGGGTGGATGCCAGGCGGTGGGAGATGTACACGGAAGAGCGGCCTCTGGTCATCTCGTGGTATTTGCTGTACAGGTTGGCTTCCGCCAGGGGGTCCAGGGCGGCGGTGGGCTCATCCAACATCACGAAGGGGGCGTTTTTGTACAGCGCCCTGGCCAGCATCAGCCGCTGTGTCTCGCCGCCGGAGAGCATGACGGCATTCTCGTACACATCCCGGCACATTTTTTCTTCATACTGCTTCGGCAGGGATTCTATTTTTTCCGTGAGGCCTGCTTTTCCGATGCAGTCCCGGACACGGGGCATGTCTATGGAGTCTTCCGTCTGGGCCACATTGGCTGCTATGGTGACGGCCAGCAGGCTGAAATCCTGGAAAACAGCGGAGAACATCCGGTAATAGTCCCTGCGGTTGTAGTCACGGATGTCCCTGCCGTCCAGCAGGACGCGTCCATGGGTGGGATCCAGAAGGCCGCAGAGGAGCTTCACCAGGGTAGTCTTTCCTGCGCCGTTTAAGCCTACCACAGCCAGTTTTTCCCCGGGATGGAGGGTGAGGCTGATGTGGGAGAGGATATCCTTATCCGCTTCGGGATACCGGAAGGACACGTCCTCCAGGCTGAGTTCGTAAGCGCGGTCCGGGTCAGGTTCCAGGCTTTCTCCTTCTTCAAAGCGGAAGGGCTCCGGGTATTCCAGGCATTCCCTCACGGTGGACAGGTCCAGGCCCTGGCGGTGCATGGTGAGCAAAGTATTTAAAATACCGGTGACCCAGCCGGAAAAACTGCCTGCCGCGGTGAAGTAAAGCAGGAATAAGGATACGCTTAAGTTTCCGGCAAGCATCAGGCGGATCAGATATGCGTAGACGAAGGCGTTGCGCAGGAAGGCGAGAACCAGGTCGGCCACGGAGCCCCAGATGTAGACGTTGTGGGCCCTGCGGTGGAAAGCCTGGTAGGCCTTAAGGGTTTTTGCGTAAAGCTCCTCCAGCCAGGGACGTATGCCGAAGAGGCGGATGTCCTTGGCCATTCCGGCGCTTTCCGCGCAGGTGAAATAGTACATGAGGGTTTTGCTCAGCTTACCTTCTTCCTCCCGGTGCCGGTAGCCGTATTCGCCCAGGGGCTTGTTGATAAAATACCCCAGAAGCGAAGCTCCGGTGACCACCAGGATCAGCAGCGGGTTCACGGATGACAGCAGGGCCAGGTAAACCAGGAAGCCCAGTACATTCTGGAGAAGGCTGGTCAGTGTATTCCAGATGGCTTCGGTGGCTTCAGAATTAGAGCTGACGGCCTGTTGGGCCTTGGCCTGCATCTTCAGGAATTTTTCGTCGAATTCCGCGTTGGGATAGGAGGTGGTGGCCATCTTTGTATTCAGCTTTGTAATAATGGCTGTGCGTACCGTGATCCTGCCGTAGAGGGAATTGACGGATACATATTCCGCGGCGGCATTCACCACCATGCCTGACAGGACGAAAATCCCGATAAGGCCGAAGAGTGTTCCCAGGGGGGATCGGTTTTCCACGGCTCCCAGGATTACGGGGGTGATGGCCAGGGATATCAGGTTGGAGGCTACCGCCAGCAGGGCGGTGGCGGTGCATAGGATGGGTACCTTTTTCTCCTTTTCCCGGATGGACAGCCGGAGCATGTACCAGGCCGACTGCCACATATTGTATTTGGGCCTGGGAGGTTTTTCTTTCGGGACTACAGTGGGGGTCTTTTCCATGATGATTACCTCTTTCTTGTTTGTTTTGGTTTTGTACCGCGGCATGGAACCAGGTTTGTTTCCATGACCACATTATAGCACAGTCGGAGAAAAAAGGGAGATTTAGGGACGAAATGCCGTTCCTGGGGGACGAAATGTAAAAGCAGTGTTGTGCTTCTTTACAATTGTACGGCGTAGAAGCATACGGCGCAGAAGCTGAAGAAAGTATTTGCCATAATTTGAAAAATACGGTATGATAAGGAAGGAAATCGGGAATGGGACGGGAGTACCGGGTATGAAGCCGGCTTCCGGAGAGACAGATTGTGGAAAGGGCAGGTGCTGTTATGGGAAAATATATTCTGGAAGTATGTGTGGATTCCGCAGAATCCGCGGAAGCGGCGGCAAAGGGAGGGGCGGACCGGGTGGAACTGTGCGGGAACCTGGTGATCGGGGGAACCACCCCGGAGACGGATCTCCTTGAGAAGATAAGGAGCCTGACGGATATTAAGATCAATGTGTTGATCCGGCCCAGGTATGGCGATTTTCTGTATACAGAGTACGAATTCGATATCATCTGCCGCAGTGTGGAGCGGTTCCGGAGGATGGGGGCAAACGCCGTGGTGGTGGGTTGCCTGCTGCCGGACGGCTCCCTGGATGTGGAGCGGATGAAGCGGCTTGTGGAGCTGGCGGGTCCCATCGACGTGACGCTGCACCGGGCCTTCGACATGTGCAGGGATCCTTATGAAGCCCTGGAACAGGCTAAAATGCTGGGGATCAGGACCATCCTGACATCCGGCCAGCGCAGCAGCAGCTGGGAAGGCAGGGAGCTGATCGCGGGACTGGTGAAGGAGGGCGGAGGAAAGGTGGATATCATGCCGGGCGGCGGTGTGGACGCGGGAACCATCCGGAAGCTGATCCCCGCCACGGGGGCTGTGAGTTACCATATGTCCGGGAAAGTGGTTCTGGAGAGCGGGATGGCCTACCGCAGGCAGGAGGTGTCCATGGGGGTGCCGGGAATGGGCGAGTATGAGATATTCCGCACTTCGGAGGCGAAGGTCAGAGAGGCGAAACAGGTTCTGAGCGGCGAGGCTTAGGGTTTGATATAAATGCAGTGCGTGAAAGCCGTGGGCAGTGAAATGCATACATAGCGCGTGAAAACCGTGGGCAGTGGAATACATGCGTAGTATGTGAAAAACTTGCGCATGGAGGAGTTGGAATGGGAGGCAGTAAGATGGAGGATAACGTGATGAAAGAAGTCACCCATGATGCGTTGACAGGACTCAGGGACTGGGGGGCATTTTTTCAAGATGTGAAAAAAAGTGTGACAATGAGCCGCCGTTCTCATATTGTTTTTGTGCAGCTGCTGCAGCTGAAGCGGATCAACCGAAAGTACAATATCCATGTTGGGGACAGGCTGCTTGGGGAGGTTGCGGATTACCTGGATAAACTGGATACAAATTATACGGCTTACAGAACGAATAATTCCCGTTTTATGTTGATGGGGCCGGAATGTTCCCGGGAGGAGGCGGACGGAATGCTCGTGCGTATTCGGAGCCGATTCCAGGAGAATTGGGAGATTGCATACGAGGGACAGAAATATGATGTGCAGGCGAAGGCCTGTCTGATTCATTTCTTCCTGGAACCCATGGATACGGAACTGGATCTGTTGGACAAGATGAATCATGCGGTTTCCGTGTTCCGGGCGAAGGAGAGGAAGGGCATACTCTTCTTTAACGAGGAACTGAATGCGGATATGTTGCGTAAAAGATATATTCTGAATGAAGTCCGGTATGCGGTGGAGCATAAGACGTTCCAGGCTTTTTACCAGCCTATCTATGACTGTAACGAGAAGAGATTCGTGTCAGCGGAATCTCTCATACGTCTTTACGGAAGAGACGGGACTTTTCTGTCTCCGGGGGAGTTTATTCCCATGGCTGAGGAGAACGGGCTCATCGACGGCATCAGTTGGATCATGCTTGAAAAGGTGTGCGCATTTCTGGGGGAGCATCCGGATCTGCCCATCGACGCCATATCCGTGAACATGACCGGACAGCAGATACTGGATGCCACTTTCACCAGAAGGATTGAGGAGAATCTGGAGAAATACGGTGTGGAGGGGTCCAGGCTGCGGATCGAGATCACGGAGAGGACCATTACAGATGATTTCGCGGAAGTGCGGAAGGTCATGGAATATCTGTCGGAAAAAGGGATTCAATTCTATCTGGACGATTTTGGCACCGGATATTCCAATCTGTCCAGTATGCTGTCCCTTCCCTTTGAGGTGATCAAGTTTGACCAGTCCCTGATACGGATGATGGACGGTACGGACAAGGGACAGAGGACCATCGGGCTTCTGGCGGACATCATGCATGAAAATGACTACTCTATTGTAGCGGAAGGGATCGAGACTGCGGGCCAGGTGCAGAATGCTTTTGAGCGCAATCTGGATCGGATCCAGGGCTATTATTATGCCAGGCCTATGCCGGGGGAGGAGCTGGCGGAGTTTCTGGCAAAATATCCGGGAGTGGAAAAAACACGGGAGAATATGTCGGAAGATGCATGAAAATGGGAAAACTGTCGGCTGAGAACCGGACAGGGGACACATGAGTACATAGAACCTGACGGAGGAAATCTTGTTCAGGGAGTTCATAAAACGTAAAAACAGGCTGGAGGAAGCGGGCCTGTCAGGAGAGCGGAATGAATATTACGGTAGTGGGAATGGGATATGTGGGAATGTCCCTGGCAGTATTATTGTCCGGGCAGCATGCGGTTACGGCTGTAGATATCCTGCCGGAAAAAGTAAAAGCCATCAATGAATGACGCTCCCCCATCCGGGATGCGGAGACCGAAGAATATCTTCGGCACAGGGAGCTGAACCTTGTGGCCGTCACGGACGGGGAGGACGCATACAGAAACGCGGATATGGTCATTGTGGCCACGCCCACCTATTATGACAGCGCCACCAACCGTTTTGACACCTCCGCAGTGGAAAGTGTGGTGGAGCAGGTACTGGGGACAGACAGCCGGGCCTTTGTGGTAATCAAGTCCACAGTGCCGGTGGATTTTACAATGGAACTGAACCGCCGCTACCATACGAACCGGATCCTGTTCAGTCCGGAATTCCTGCGGGAGACCAGGGCCCTGTACGACAATCTGCATCCTTCCAGGATCATTGTGGGATGTGACGCGGGAGACGAGGATATGAGGGGAAAGGCGGAACGGTGTGGCAGTCTGCTTTCGGAGGCTTCCCTGGAAACGCAGACGCCTGTTCTTCTGGTGGGCACCAGGGAGGCGGAGGCTGCAAAACTGTTCGCAAATACGTACCTGGCGCTGCGGGTGAGTTTTTCAATGAACTGGACACTTATGCGGAGGTAAAAGGCCTGAATACCGGGCAGATCATAGAGGGCGTGTGTCTGGATCCCGGGATCGGAAATCACTACAACAACCCCTCCTTCGGCTATGGCGGTTATTGCCTGCCCAAGGACACCAGGCAGCTTCTGGCAAATTATGACCAGTTTCTGGAGAACCTGATAGAGGCAATCGTGGAATCCAACCGCACCAGGAAGGATTTCGTGGCGGACCAGGTGCTGAAGAAGGCGGGGTATTATTCTTATTCCGAAAAGATGAATTATAGCCGCTCCCTGGAGAAGGAGCCCACCGTCGGCGTATACCGGCTTGCCATAAAGAGCAACAGCGGCAATTTCCGGCACAGTTCCATCCAGGGCGTGATGAAGCGGATCAAGGGCAAGGGGGCATCCGTTGTGGTCTATGAGCCTTCCCTGGAGGACGGGAGCACCTTTTTCGGCAGCAGGGTTGTCAATAATCTGGAGGAATTCTTCCGGAGGTCGGACTGCATCATTGCCAACCGCTATGACGCCTGCATGGACAGAGTGGCGGAGAAGGTGTATACCAGGAACCTGTTCCGGCGGGACTGAAGGGGAGGAACCAGCGCCGGCGCGCATTGCCCAATCTGTTCACAGCGTTAATGGCGGTTTACCGGCGGCTGGGAGCGGGGCACATATTTCTTGACAGATGATGCAAAAAAATATATGATGGATAGAAATAAAATATTAGGAAGAAAGAGTTGAAATTATGGCACTGAGTAAGAAGCCCGCCACGGGTATGAGGGATATTTTGCCGGAGGAGATGCAGATACGGGATTACGCCATCGGCGTGATAAAGGATACTTACAGAAGATACGGTTTTACCCCCATAGAGACTCCATGTGTGGAGAACATCGCCAATCTGACCAACAGGCAGGGCGGCGACAATGAGAAACTGATATTCAAAATTTTAAAGCGGGGCGAGAAGCTGAAGCTCGCGGAAGCCACAGCGGAGGAAGAAGTGGTGGACGGGGGGCTGCGCTACGACCTGACAGTGCCCCTGGTGCGGTATTATTCCAATAATGCGGCCCGGCTGCCATCGCCCTTCAAGGCACTGCAGATCGGCAGCGTATGGCGGGCGGACAGGCCCCAGAAGGGGCGCTACCGCCAGTTTACCCAATGCGACATCGACATATTCGGGGAGCCTTCCAACCTGGCGGAGATCGAGCTGATACTGGCTACCACTACCACACTGGGTAAGCTTGGATTCAGGGATTTTGAGATCCGCATCAATGACAGGCAGCTTCTCAAGGCCATGGCGGCCTGCAGCGGTTTCATGGAAGATGACTACGACAATGTCTTTGTTACTCTTGACAAGATGGACAAGATCGGCATGGACGGCGTGAAGGCGGAGCTTCTGGGGAACGGTTTTGCAGCAGAGTCCATTGATAAGTATCTGGAGCTGTACAGGGGCCTTGGCCAGGCGGAAAATGGCTTGGACTACGTGGCAGGGGCCCTGGGGGATGGCCTGGAGGTTTCCGTGACGGAAGGACTGCGGGAGATTATCGACAGCGTTAACGCGGCGAAGACGGCAGATTTTAAGATGGTATTCGACCCCACGCTGGTGCGGGGGATGTCCTATTACACGGGGACGATTTTCGAGATTGCCATGCCGGGCTTAGGCATCAGCTGCGGCGGAGGCGGCAGGTACGATAAAATGGTGGGGAAGTTTACCGGCAGGGACGTGCCTGCCTGTGGATTTTCCATCGGGTTCGAGCGGATCATCCTGCTTCTGACGGAGAGCGGGTTCCAGGTGCCGGACGCGCCCAGGAAAGTGGCGTATCTGGTGGAAAAGGGCGTGGAGGGCCAGGCTATGGCGGATGTGATCGCCAGGGCCCAGTCTGTCAGGGAAGAGGGCGTGCAGGTTCTGGTGGCTCGTATGAACAAGAATAAGAAGTTCCAGAAGGAACAGCTGACGGCGGAAGGATACGAGGAGTTTGTGGAATTCTACAGGGAAGTGTTAAAAAATTGAGGGAAACGTTTGGATCATACAGGGATTTGGGTTTACTGGAAAAATGGAGAAAATACATGGAACAGATATGGAAGGAATAGAAGTGCTGCTTGGTTTTGAAACAGGAAAACCGTCACGATTGGTGAATTGTCTCCCCAATGGTGGTTATAAGCAGGTTCAGGCATTCCATTGGGTGAAAGAAACCAGAGTATTTGATGGAATATCAGAGCAGAGCAAATAAAGAATACGAGATAAAATGGAAAACGCTCTATGGCAAAAGGGCAGAAATCGAGGAAATCAAATGGCAGAGTCAATGAAAGGATTGAAAAGGACACACCGCTGCGGGGAACTGACCGCAGCAAATATCGGGGAACAGGTCACCGTCATGGGCTGGGTGCAGAAGCAGCGCAACAAGGGCGGCATCATTTTCGTGGATCTGCGGGATAGGGCAGGCATTCTGCAGGTGATCTTTGAGGAGGCGGACTGCGGTACAGAGAACTTTGCCAAGGCAGAGAAGCTGCGCAGCGAATTCGTGGCAGCTGTGACCGGCAGGGTAGAGAAGCGGGCCGGGGCGGTGAATGAGAACCTGGCCACAGGGGAGATCGAAGTCCGGGCGAAAGAAGTGCGGATTTTATCGGAGGCGGAGACGCCGCCCTTCCCCATCGAGGAGAATTCACGTACAAAAGAAGAGCTCCGTTTGAAATACCGTTACCTGGATTTGCGCAGGCCGGATCTCCAGAGGAATCTGATGCTGCGCAGCAAAATGACAGCGGCAGTCCATGCCTTCCTGGACGAGGAGGGCTTTCTGGAGGTGGAGACCCCGATCCTGAACAAGTCCACCCCGGAAGGGGCAAGGGATTATCTGGTACCCAGCCGGATTCACCAGGGCTGCTTTTACGCGCTGCCCCAGTCCCCTCAGATCTTTAAACAGCTGCTGATGTGTTCGGGGTATGACAGATATTTCCAGATTGCCAGGTGCTTCAGGGATGAAGACCTGCGGGCGGACAGGCAGCCGGAGTTTACCCAGATCGACCTGGAGATGTCTTTCGTAGATCAGGAGGATGTGATGGATGTCACCGAGCGGATGGTGGCCAGGGTGTGCAAGGAGACGGTGGGTCTGGAGGTACCCCTGCCCCTGAAGCGGATGACCTGGGACGAGGCCATGAACCGTTTTGGCTCCGACAAGCCGGATACCCGTTTCGGCATGGAGCTTACGGATGTGTCGGAGACGGTGAAGGGCTGCGGCTTCGGTGTGTTTACTTCCGCGCTGGAGGCAGGAGGAAGTGTGCGCGGCATCAATGTGAAGGGCCAGGCGGAAATGCCCCGGAAGAAGATCGATGCGTTGGTGGAGTTCGCCAAGGGCTACGGCGTAAAGGGGCTGGCTTACCTGGCCGTGTTGCCTGACGGAAGCTATAAATCCTCTTTTGCCAAGTTTATGACGGAGGAGGAACTGAAGAATCTGGTGGCGGCCATGGCAGGAGAGCCGGGCGACCTGCTTCTCTTTGCGGCGGATAAGTTAAAACTGGTGTGGTCCGTCCTGGGGGCGCTGCGGGTGGAACTGGCTAAGCAGCTGGGACTGTTGGATGCAGATCAGTATCATTTCCTCTGGGTGACCGAATTCCCCCAGTTTGAGTGGAGCGACGAGGAGGAGCGGTATGTGGCCATGCACCATCCCTTCACCATGCCCATGGAGGAGGATTTGGTAATTTTGGAGTCTGACCCGGGGAAGGTACGGGCGAAGGCTTACGATATTGTAGTCAACGGTATGGAGCTTGGCGGCGGCAGCGTCAGGATTTTCCAGAGCGATGTGCAGGAGAGGATGTTTGAGGCCCTGGGCTTCACCAGGGAGAAAGCCCATGAGCAGTTCGGGTTCCTGATGGATGCCTTTACCTACGGGGTTCCGCCCCACGCAGGGCTTGCCATCGGACTGGAACGTTTTGTGATGCAGTTGGCTCAGACAGATAATATACGCGATGTAATTGCGTTCCCCAAGATCAAGGACGCTTCCTGCCTGATGTCAGAGGCGCCTGGTACGGTGGACAAAAAGCAGTTGGAGGAGCTGCACCTGCAGGTGACGGAGTAGGCGATGTATCTTGTAAAGTATCTTCTGTGTATAAAAGAATTTATGGATACGGAAAATGGAGAAGCCCTCATGGAGAGGGCTTTTCTGTATGTGGACGGGGAGCGCAGGGAAAAGGCGGCACGCATGAGACCCGGCAGGGCGCGTGCCGCCAGTCTCGGAGCAGGACTGCTGCTGCAGCTCGCGGTGAGGGAGGCCGCAGCGGATGCGGGGAAGGACAGGCTGCCGTGCTGTGGCGTGGGAGTGCGGGGGCATGCGAAGGACGGGCTGCCGTGCTGTAGCGTGGGAGCCTCGGGACATGGGCCGAATGGTGAGACGGGGACACCCGAATGTGAGTGCGGACGAGGCAGGTTTGCAGAGGCGGCATCTGAAGGAAAAGCGGGAGACGCGGAACCGGGCCGTGTGGCTGCCGTGGCTTTGGAGAAAAACTTTTCCATGAGGCAGTATGCTGTCGGACAGTTGCTGGAGGCTTTGCAGGACAAGCCGCCGCTGCTTCTTACCTACACATATGGGAAGGGGGGGAAGCCCGGCTTTAGGAACCTGCCTTTCTTTTTTAATCTGTCACATTCCGGGGAGTACGTCCTGTGTGTCATTGCCACGGAGGAAATCGGGGCGGACATCCAGCAGCATTGTTCGGGGGGACATGGGAAACCTTCTGCCCGGGAAGGACGGAATTTTTATGGGCAGGGGGAGGGGGATTACAGGGAAAAAAACGATTATCCGGGCAGGTTTGTCGGCAGATTTTTTTCGGAAAGAGAGTGTGCCGCATTGGAACAGGCGGGAGAGGAGCGGGAAAAGCTGTTTTTCCGGCTGTGGGCCAGGAAGGAAGCCTATGGAAAGCTGACAGGGAAGGGTGTGGCGGGCGTGCTGAATATGGACATGCTGCCATGGGAGGATGGAGACGTATCCTGGTCTGAAGTCACAGACCGCCATGGAAAGAATGTGCCAGGGCCTGAAGGACACTGTCCTCCTAAAACGTTGTCCTGGGAAGAGTACGGGGGCTTGGAAGGGTACAGCATCGCAGTGTGCAGGTACAGCTGACAGGAAACATGTGGCATAGATAAAGCAATGGTGTTTTTGGAGAAAACCGCATCCGATGGTTAGGAATATAAATTCCTGAGACCACGGGTGCGGTTTTCCGGTGTTTATGCCAGCTTTTGAAGCTGTTCGCTATGTTCCATGATAATCTGCTTCATGATTTCATTGTCAGCCTGGAGTCTTTCATACCCTTCTACAGAATCCTTGTATCTGTTGTAGGTTGAGGTGTAGCAGGACTGAATTGTGTTCAGCTGCGGCATGATTATAGTTTCCTGGAACAGTTTTATCTGATGTATTTCGCCCTGCAGTTCGGCTTTAACGGACTGTATTTCGCCCTGCAGTTCGGCTTTAACAGTCTGTAGTTCATTTCTGACAGATTGTATTTCATTTTTTATCGGCTGTATTTCTGCTTTCAATTTTACGTCTAATAATTGTGAGATTGCCAACAGATCGTCATTTGTTAAAGCCATAGTGAGATACCCTCCTTTCAAAGACTGTGTCCATCATATCATAAACGGGTGGAATTGTCATTGCTTTTTTCAGGATTTTCAAAGTTTCGATGAATTTCGACTTTTGGCATTGGATGGTTTCGGAATCAACCTAAATGGAAACATTTAAAATTCCAATTATTATATTTTTCCTGGTGCATTTCAGTGTTATAATCAAAAACACAGGGCAGGGAGGTAATGATATGTTCTGTAGAAATGACAAAGGAGATATGTGTTATGGTAATGAAGTTCAAAAACGGGATGAAGAAGATTCTGGCGGAAGCGATGTTTGCGGGCCGTTGATACCGGCTGTGCGGACTTACTGCACAGTCCATGACAGAGTATCTGTTGGTTGACCTTCTGTTCCACACGCAAATCCTGTATGAGGCTGTCCGGGGTATAAGGATGAGTTGCATCTGCTTCGTAAAGGCCGTCGTGTACCTTGACAGAGTCCTGAAAACCCTTGGAGGGATGAGCCGTCAGGGGAACAGTGGGAAAGTCTCGGATGACGAATATATATTGAAACTGTATAATGAGGCAGAATATCAGCAAGTACAGGAGACAGATTCATGAAAAAATTATCTCAGACCGCCGCCATCAAAATCTCGTTTACCGGCGTAATAGAATGGATCATCATGCAGCTGCTGGTGATCAGCCATAACAACCGCTATGACGGGATAGCGGACAGGATTTATATGGTAAAGGATGGACGTATGGTTTTAACCTGAGCAGGGAAAGCGCCGTTTTTCGTGGAGGCCTATCCGAACCGTCCCGGACTGTTGCAAGTATTCCTTGACAGACATTCCCAAAGAAGATATCATGGATAGGAACATGGCGGGCAGGTCATGCAGCCCGGTGTTCCGGCCATATGGGGAAGGAAAAAGCAGGGCAGTGACGGAAGTTAACTGTACCTGAGAATCTGTCAGGAGGATGGTAACATATGGGAATTTTTAAGAAATTTTTTGAACCGGTGGATATGACGGAGGGGGCTCCATGGCAGAAGATCGTGCTGTTTACCGTTCCGATGCTGGTGGGGAATATAGCCCAGCAGCTCTATAATACGGTGGACAGCGTGGTGGTGGGAAACTATGTGGGGGACAACGCCCTGGCGGCGGTAGGCAGCGCAGGTCCCATCCTGAACCTTCTCATTGTGCTGTTCGTGGGAATCAGTGTAGGCGCAGGCATCATGGTGTCCCAGTACTTTGGGGCAAGGGAGAGGGAGGAGCTGTCCGTCACCATCGGGAACTGCATTACGCTGACGGCTCTTGCCTCGCTTTTTGTGATGGTAGCGGCATCCCTGGTGGCAAGGCCGCTTCTTGAGCTGCTGAATACGCCGGAGTCCATTATCGGCTGGTGCCATACATACCTTCTGATCCTTTTTATCGGCTCCGGCGGAATGGCCTTTTATAATATCTTAAGCGGAGTGCTGAGGGGGCTTGGGGATTCCATGTCGGCCCTGGTTTATCTGCTGGTGTCCACGGTGGTAAACATTGTGCTGGACCTGCTGTTTGTGGCAAAGCTGGGCATGGGAGTCAACGGTGTGGCCCTGGCCACTGTCATAGCCCAGGTGATTTCCGCCCTGCTGTGCCTGCTCCGTCTGGTTCGGCTGAAGGAATTGTTTGATTTACAGCCCTGTTACCTGAAACTGCAGCGGAGGCATACCATGAAAATCATTCAGCTGGGCCTTCCCTCCGGTATTACACAGGCGATACTGTCCATGGCCATGATCGTGGTCCAGTCCCTGACCAACAGCTTTGGGGAAATGTTCATAGCTGCCAATGTGATTATCATGCGTGTGGACGGATTTGCCATGATGCCTAATTTCTCTTTCGGAACGGCAATGACCACCTATGCAGGACAAAACGTGGGGGCGAAGTCCTATGACAGGGTGGAACAGGGGGCAAAACAGGGAACGGCCATTGCCATGGCGGTATCCACGGTGCTTACGGGACTGATTCTTATCTTTGGAAGAACCCTTATGGGGATCTTTACAAAGACTCCGGAACTGGTGGAACTGAGCAGGAACATGATGGGGATCCTGGCTGTGGGCTACATCGCCATGGCGGTGACGCAGAGCCTTTCGGGGGTCATGCGGGGAGCAGGGGACACCATGACGCCTATGTGGATATCCATCGCAACCACCATTCTGATCCGGGTGCCGATTGCCTACGGGATTGCATTCCTTACCAGGTCGCCGGAATATCCTGTGGGAAGGCAGGAGTGTATTTTTATTTCTCTGCTGGTATCCTGGCTGCTGGGCGCGCTGATCACTTTTTTCTTTTACAAGCGCGGGAAATGGAAGGACAGGGCGGTCTGAATGAAACAGGACGAAGGATTTGTAGTTTGCCAGAAAATTGTTATTAAACTATTGACATTTCCTATATTTGGGTCTATACTATTCATTGTTATGATGATTACGGTTTAGAAAGGAGAGTGGCTTGCGGGCCACTCTCAATTGTATGTAGAAGAATTTTCCGATTATGGAAATGAGTTCCGTGTGAAATGGACAGGGAGGCAGAAAATGTCCCGTAGGGAAGAATATGAAGCGAAAACAGAAAAGCTGTTGGGATCCATTGCAGAAGCAAACGGCGTGTCCGTCTATGATGTGGAGTATGTGAAGGAGGCAGGGGATTTTTTCCTTCGCGTTTACATTGACAAGCCGGAGGGCGTGAACATTCAGGACTGTGAGAATGTCAGCCGCCGCCTGTCCGATGAACTGGACAGGGAGGATTTTATTCCGGATGCCTATATTCTGGAAGTCAGCAGTCCGGGACTGGGCCGCACCCTGAAGAAGGAGAAGCATCTGCAGGCTGCCCTGGGGGAGAAGGTGGAGATACGGCTTTTCCGGCCAGTGGAAAAATGCAGGGAGTTTTCAGGCGTATTGGAAAGTTTTGACGCGGAGTGTGTTACCATACAGGACGGAGACACTGCCAGGACTTTTAAACGTGCGGACACAGCGGTGATTCGCCTGGCGGTGGATTTTTAACCTTTAACCCAGAATACCCGGACAGAGGGGATTTGGCTAACAGCCGGAATGGAGGAAATGATGAATAAGGAGTTAATGGAAGCGCTTGACATTTTGGAAAGGGAAAAAGAAATCAGCAAGGAAACCCTGTTTGAAGCCATTGAGAACTCACTTCTGACCGCCTGCAAGAACCATTTTGGTAAGGCGGACAACGTGCATGTGGAGATAGACAGGGAGACATGTGATTTTCTGGTGTATGCGGAGAAGGAGGTCATGGCCACGAAAGAGGACGTGGAGGATCCCTGCCTGCAGATTTCCCTGGACGATGCAAGGGAACTTTCCTCCAGGGCAGAGGTGGGCGACATGCTCCATGTGGAGATCAAGTCAAAGGAATTCGGCCGCATCGCCACCCAGAACGCCAAGAATGTGATCCTCCAGAAAATAAGGGAGGAAGAGAGAAGCGTTATCTACAACCAGTACTATGAAAAAGAGAGGGACGTTGTCACGGGCGTGGTGCAGCGTTATCTGGGTAAAAATATAAGCATTAACCTGGGCAAGGCGGATGCCATGCTGAACGAGGGGGAGCAGGTTAAAGGGGAGAGCTTCCGGCCTACGGAGCGCATTAAAGTATACATTCTGGAAGTGAAGAACACCCCCAAGGGTCCCAGGATCAATGTGAGCCGGACCCATCCCGAGCTGGTGAAGAGACTGTTCGAGTCCGAGGTCACGGAGATTAAGGACGGCACCGTGGAAATCAGGAGTATTGCCAGGGAGGCCGGGAGCCGTACCAAGATTGCGGTCTGGAGCAACAATCCGAATGTGGACGCGGTGGGCGCTTGTGTGGGCATGAACGGAGCAAGGGTGAATGCCATTGTGGATGAACTGAGAGGGGAGAAGATCGACATTGTAAACTGGGACGAGAATCCCGGCAACCTGATACAGAATGCCCTGTCCCCGGCCAAGATCGTGGCAGTTTTCGCGGATCCGGAGGAGAAGACGGCCAAGGTGGTGGTTCCTGATTACCAGCTGTCCCTGGCCATCGGCAAGGAAGGACAGAACGCCAGGCTGGCTGCCAGGCTTACAGGCTACAAGATAGATATCAAATCAGAAACCCAGGCAAAGGATGCCCCCGGCTTCCGCTATGAGGACTACATAGAGGAAGACTATGGGGAGTATGACGACTATGAGGACTATGAACCCTACGGCGGAGAGGGATATGAGGAGGAAGAGGGACTGACGCAGACCGGCGGACAGGAGGACTACGGGGCGGAGGAACCGGAAGAGTACGGGGAGCCGGAGGAGTACGCGGAATATGCAGACTCCGGGAACCAGGAAGAATACGCGGAATACACAGACTCCGGGGAACCGGAAGAATACGTGGAATACACAGACTCCGGGGAACCGGAACAAGATGTGGAATAAGGGGAGCCGGAGGAACCGGAAGAGAACAGGGAATAGACTGAGCCGGGAGAACCGTAAGAATGCGGAGATACGAAACCTCAGAGGAACCGGGGAATAAGCAGGATATGGGGTCTCGGGGAAACTGAGGGGCTGAGGGTATACACAACAGCGGCCCGGCATTTCGGAAGGGCATGCGAAATATTGAGGAGCAGGGTTTTATATGGCAAAAAAGATTCCTTTGAGGCAGTGTGTGGGCTGCGGTGAGATGAAGGGAAAACGGGATATGATGAGAGTCCTGAAAACAGCCGAAAATGAGATATGCCTGGATGTAACAGGCAAGAAGAACGGAAGAGGCGCATATGTTTGTAAGAGCAGAGAATGCCTGATGAAAGCCAGGAAGAACAAGGGCCTTGAGCGTTCGTTCAAAATGCGTATTCCAAGTGAAGTATATGATACTTTGGAGGAGGAGTTTGAAAAGCTTGAGGCAGGATAAGGTTTTGATGCTTTTGGGAATGGCCATGAGGGGACGCAATCTGGTCAGCGGTGAATTTCAGACCCTGGAGGCAATTAGAAAAGGCTCCGCCATGCTGGTAATCATTGCGGAGGATGCGTCGGATAATACCAGAAAATTGTTTACTGACAAATGTTCCTATTATGAGGTTCCCACTGCATATTACGGAACAAGGGAAACCCTTGGTAAGGCCATCGGTAAGGATTTTCGGTCATCATTGGGCGTATGTGACGCGGGATTAGCGGATGCGATCATGAAACAACTGAAAGAGAAACAAGGCGCCGTTTAAGGCAGAAATGGAGGAAAGCATGGCGAAAGTAAAGGTACATGAACTCGCTAAAGAACTAGAGGTGCAAAGCAAAGACATTTTGGGCTTTCTGCAGGGAAAGGGAATCGAAGCCAAGGCTGCACAGAGCTCCATAGATGAAGATGCCTCGCAGTTAGTGCGGAAAGCTTTTGGCAAGAGTGCGAAGAGTACTCCGGAGAAGGCTGAAACACCCAGAAAGAAGGAAGCCGTAAAGGAAGGCGCGCCAAGGACAGCCGCAAAGGATGTGCCCCAGACTGCCAGGCCGGCTGAAAATCCGGCAGGCGATGCGCCCAAAAAGAAGAAAACCATTATATTTGTGAGCAATCCCCAGAATTCCAAAATGCAGGGACAGCGTTCCGGACAGCAGGGTGGAAATAACAGGAGACAGGGACAGAACCAGGGAGGACAGGGCAGACAGGGCGGACGTAACGAGCAGCGCCGTGACCGCGGGGACCGCAGGCCCCAGGTGCAGCCCACCGTTCGTATCAAACCGCTGACCCCGCCTTCCCCCACGCCTTCCGTGCAGATGGTGCCGCCTGCCAGGCCCCAGCCCAAGGCGCGGCCGGAGCAGGCGGAAAACCGTAAAGTCCAGGCTGAGGAAAAGCTGGCGCAGGTTCAGAAGCCACAGAACGAGCGGCCTGTGAATGAAAAGACCAATAATGAGAAAATCCAGGATGGAAGGGAAAAGATCCAGGCCGGAAAGGGTTTTGCGGAAAAGCCCCAGGTTCAGGGTACTGTAAATGAAAGACCCAGGAGTGAAAGGCCCCAGAATGACAGAAGCCAGGGCGACAGGTTCCAGAATGACAGAAATCAGGGCGACAGGTTCCAGAGTGACAGAAACCAGGGCGACAGATTCCAGAGTGACAGGAACCAGGCAGACAGACCCAGGAGGGACAGAAGCCAGAACGACAGGTTCCAGGGAGACCGGAACCAGGGCAGACCCCAGGGGGAGGGAAACAGCCAGGACAGGTCCGGAAGGCCGGGACGCTTCCAGGGAGAACGCGGCCAGGGCGGATACTCGTCGGACAGCCGTGACGGCCGCAACCGTGACAGCCGCGGATACGGGAGTACTTATGCCGGCCAGGGAGGCAGTCAGGGCGGCAGGCAGGACAGAGGACAGTTCCAGTCAAGAGGAGGCAGCGGACAGAATGGCAGACCCCAGGGCGACAGACAGAGCGGATTTCAGAGAGGCGGCAGGCCGGGTGCTGTGGGCGCTGCAGGTGATCGCCGTGGTCCGGGGGGCGGTCCGGGCAGCAACCGCAGTTTCAGCGGTGGTCCGCGCGACGGCAGAGGCAATGGCGGACCGGGAAGTGGATTCCGGGATAATAAACCGGGCAAAGGCTTTGGAGGGGACGCTGCTCCTGCCAAGGACATGGAGAAAAAGCGCGAGGAAGACAAGAGACGGGCGAACAGCCAGGAGAAGGGCAAGCGCTCCAGGAAGGATCATATTTACGAGGAAGACGAGGCCTTAAGGAAGAAACCCGGCAGATTCATCAGGCCGGAAAAGAAGAAGGAAGAAGTGGCGGAGGAAGTGATCAAGGTGGTGGTTCTGCCTGAGGCGGTCACCATCAAGGAATTTGCCGAAAAGATCAAGGTACAGCCCTCCGTTATCGTAAAGAAGCTGTTCCTGGAAGGCAAAATTGTTACGGTAAACCAGGAAATATCATACGAGGAAGCAGAGAATATTGCAATGGAGTATGATATTCTCTGTGAGAAGGAAGTAAAAGTAGATGTCATTGAGGAGCTGCTGAAGGAGGAGGAGGACGAGGAAGCATCCCTCCAGGAGCGCCCGCCCGTTATCTGTGTCATGGGCCATGTGGACCATGGTAAGACATCCCTCCTTGACACGATAAGGAAGACCCATGTGACCGACAGGGAGGCCGGTGGGATTACCCAGCACATCGGGGCATACACTGTAACAGTAAACGGAAGAAAGATCACATTCCTGGACACGCCGGGACATGAGGCATTCACCGCCATGCGTATGCGGGGGGCTAATTCTACCGATATCGCCATTCTGGTAGTTGCCGCGGACGACGGCGTCATGCCCCAGACCGTGGAGGCCATCAGCCACGCCAAGGCGGCGGGCATAGAGATCGTGGTGGCGGTAAATAAGATCGACAAGCCCTCGGCCAACATCGAGCGTGTGAAGCAGGAACTGACGGAGTACGAACTGGTCGCCACTGACTGGGGCGGAAATACGGAGTTTGTCCCGGTATCCGCAAAGTCAGGGGAAGGCATTGAGAATCTGCTGGAGACCATTCTGCTGACAGCGGATATCATGGAGTTAAAGGCCAATCCTGACAGAAGGGCCAGGGGACTGGTCATTGAGGCCGAACTGGATAAGGGCCGGGGACCGGTGGCCACCGTTCTGGTACAGAAGGGTACCCTGCATGTGGGAGATTTTGTCTCCGCGGGTGCATGCCACGGCAAAGTCAGGGCAATGATCGACGACAAGGGCAGGAGGGTAAAGGAAGCCACGCCGTCCATGCCGGTTGAAATTTTGGGATTGTCAGATGTTCCCAGTGCAGGTGAAGTCTTCCTGGCGCATGAAAATGACAAAACTGCCAAATCCTATGCAGAGACCTACCTTGCGCAGAACAAGGAGAAGATGCTGGAGGAGACCAGGAGCAAGATGTCCCTGGATGACCTGTTCTCCCAGATCAAGGAAGGCAACCTGAAGGAACTGAACCTGATCGTGAAGGCGGATGTACAGGGCAGTGTGGAGGCCGTGAAGCAGTCGCTGCTGAAGCTGTCCAACGAGGAGATCGTGGTGAAGTGCATCCACGGAGGCGTGGGCGCCATCAATGAGTCGGATGTGACACTTGCAAGCGCTTCCAATGCCATCATTATCGGCTTTAACGTAAGGCCCGATTCCACGGCCAAGGCTACGGCAGAACGTGAAGGCGTGGATGTCAGACTGTACAAAGTCATCTACCAGGCCATCGAGGATGTGGAGGCCGCCATGAAGGGCATGCTGGATCCCGTATTCGAGGAGAAAGTCATCGGACACGCGGAAATCAGGCAGATATTCAAGGCTTCCCAGATCGGAAACATTGCCGGTTCCTATGTGACGGACGGTATCTTCCAGAGAGGGTGCAGGATCCGCATCACCAGGGAGGGCGAGCAGATATACGAGGGCAGCCTGGCTTCCCTGAAGCGGTTTAAGGATGACGTGAAGGAAGTCAAGGAAGGTTATGAATGCGGACTTGTATTTGAGGGATTTGACAAGATACAGGAGTTCGATGTAGTGGAAGCATATGTGATGGTTGAGGTACCCCGCTGAGCCGGGTTTAAAAGCCGGCGTGCGGTGGGGTCTGAGAGCGGATTTACGGGGATGGTATATGAAAAAGAACAGTGTAAAAAATATCCGAATCAACGGGGAAGTACAGCGGGTGCTGGCAGAGGTTATCCGGGGGGAGATCAAGGATCCCCGGATCAGTCCCTGGACAAGTGTGGTGTCCGTGGAGGTTGCTCCGGATTTGAAGAGCTGCAAGGCATGGATCAGTGTCCTCGGGGAGGAAGAGGCACGGAAAGCCACCCTGGAGGGACTTAAAAGCGCGGAAGGCTTTATCAAAAACCGCCTGGCAAAGGTGATAAATCTGCGCAATACGCCGGAGATCAGCTTTTTGATGGATCAGTCCATCGCGTATGGGGTTAATATGTCCCAGAAAATAGATGAAGTGATAGCAATGGACGACCAGGCGGCCCGCATCCGGAAGGAGAGCGGAGAGGACGATACAGGGGACGGCGGGGAAGAGCCGGCACCGTAGGCAATAAATGTGAGTAAGGCGAAGGGAAGTGAAGGAATGGAATTGAATCTGTTGGAAGAATGCAGGAATGCGGCCCGTATCGGTATCAGCGGGCATGTGAGGCCGGATGGCGACTGCGTGGGGGCCTGCCTGGGGCTGTGGCAGTACCTGGGAAAGTGTTTCCCCCAGGCACAGGTTCGCGTTTTTCTGGAGAAACCTGCGGACATTTTCAGGGAGATCAGAGGGTTTGAGGAGATTCAGTCCGATTTTCCCCAGGAGGAACCCTTTGACGTGTTTTTTGTGCTGGACAGCACGGCGGACAGAACCGGGTCTGCAGCCAGGTATGTGGAGACTGCGGGAAAGACCGTTAATATTGACCATCATATCAGCAATCAGGGCAGCTGCATGATCAATTATATCAGGCCGGATGTGGGATCCACCTGTGAGCTGCTCTATGACCTGATGGAGAAGGACAGACTGGACAAAGAGATGGCAAAGGCCATATATGTGGGAATGATTCATGACACAGGCGTGTTCCAGTACTCCAATACCACCCCGGCCACGCTCAGGAAGGGTGCGGAGCTGATTGCCTTTGGGTTTGACTTTCCCAGACTGATCCAGGAGACCTTTTACCAGAAAACTTATGTGCAGGCTCAGATTATGGGCAGGACCCTGATGGAGAGCATCCGTTTTCTGGGGGGGAGCTGTATTGTCAGCTCCATAGACCGCAAGACCATGGACTTTTACCATGCGGAACCCAGGGACCTGGAGGGCATTGTAAACCAGCTGCGCAACATTGAGGGCATTGAGTGTGCCATCTTTATGTACCAGACGGGCGTGCTGGAATATAAGGTAAGCATGCGGTCAGGGGAGAAAGTGGACGTGGCTCAGATAGCGGCCTATTTCGGCGGCGGCGGGCATGCACGGGCGGCGGGGTGCACTCTGTCGGGAACCTTCCACGACTGTGTGAATAATCTCTCGCTACATATAGAAAAGCAGTTAAGGAAATGGGAAGCAGATCATGATGAACGGGATAACAGTGATTTTTAAGGAGAGCGGGTTTACTTCCCATGACGTGGTGGCCAAAATGAGGGGCATCTGCGGCCAGAGGAAGATAGGGCATACGGGAACTCTTGATCCCATGGCTACAGGCGTGCTGCCTGTGTGCCTGGGCAGCGCCACCAGGCTCTGTGACATGCTGGCGGACAGGGAGAAGGAATACGTGGCGGAACTGCTTCTGGGAACGGAGACGGACACCCAGGACACCACGGGAAAGATTCTGGCTGTTCATCCCGTGAAAGTCTCCGGACAGCAGGTTCAGGAGATTTTTGCCTCTTTTACAGGTGAATACTGGCAGACTCCCCCAATGTATTCCGCATTGAAGGTGAACGGAAAAAAGCTGTATGAACTTGCCAGGGCCGGGAAAGAGGTGGAACGAAAACCCAGGCCGGTTTCGATACGGAAAATGGAGATACTGGAATGTTCTCTGCCAATGGTGCGTTTCAGGGTGGTCTGTTCCAAGGGAACCTATGTCAGAACCCTCTGTGCCGATATCGGGGAGAGGCTTGGATGCGGCGGCACCATGGGAAAACTGGAGCGTACCAGGGTGGGGGAGTTTGTCCTGGAAAATGCACACACCCTGGGGGAACTGCAGCAGCTGAAGGAGGAGGGCAGGCTGGGCGGGGCCATTATCCCTGTGGACAGTGTGTTTGCAGAATATCCGGCACTTCATGTGCAGCGGGATTATTGCCGGTTGGTGGACAACGGCAATGTTTTTTATGCAGGGCAGACACTGGAGAAGGAAATCCACGCCGACGGAGGATGGATTCGCGTATACAGGCCGGATGAAAGCTTTGCGGGCATTTATGTCTGGGAGCCGGAGCAGCGGCGTTATAAGCCTGTAAAGATGTTTTTGGAGAAAGACTGATCTGGAGAGTGAGCAGATATTGGAAATCATAGCAGATACCACGGATTTTTGCCTGGGGGCAGAGACGGCAGCCGCCATCGGAAAATTTGACGGGATACACATCGGCCACAGAAGACTTCTGGAGGAGATATTGTCCCGCAAAAAAGATGGACTGGCTGCCTGTGTTTTTACCTTTGACCCGCCCCCGGCGCGCTTTTTTGGAAGCGGTGACAGCAGGGAACTGACCACACGGGAGGAAAAGCGGCTCCTGTTTGAAAAGATGGGGGTGGACATCCTCATTGAATTTCCCTTAAACAGGGAGACCGCCGCCACGCCTCCGGAAAGATTCGCAGGGGAGATTCTGGCAGGACGGATGAAAGCGCGGTTTGTGGCCGCGGGGACGGATTTGTCCTTTGGCGCCGGAGGGGCGGGAAATGCCAGCCTGCTGCGGGAACTGGGACCGCGGCTGGGATTTGCGTTTAAGACCATAGACAAGGTGTGCCTGGACGGGGAGGAGGTCAGTTCAACTCTTGTGCGCTTGAAGGCGGAGCGGGGGGAGATGGAGACAGTGTGCAGGCTGCTTGGAATGCCCTATCTGGTGGCCGGGGAGGTGGTGAAGGGGAATCACATCGGCAGAAAAATCGGTTTTCCGACAGTAAATATACTACCGGACGAAAACAAGCTGCTGCCGCCAAACGGTGTCTATTTTTCCAGGGTAAACGTTGGCGGGGAGAGTCGCCGTGCCATTACAAATGTAGGATATAAGCCTACCGTTACGGAGGGTAGGGTTATGGGGGTGGAGTCCTATCTCTATGACTTTGACCAGGATGTGTACGGGCAGCCGGCGGAGGTATATCTGTGTTCCTTTCACAGGCCGGAGCGGAAGTTTGAGAACGTGGAGGCCCTGCGCAGGCAGCTGGAGCTGGATATTGCGGCGGGGGCGGGATAAGCAGGGCCAAAAACCGGTTCGCAAAAAATTATTCGGAAAACTATTGTAAAATTTTGTCTTTTCCCGTAAAATAAAATGGAATGCGCTGATACAGTGCGTGTCAGGCAGCTGCCTGACGGTATTTCCAGGAGATAACATGCCGGAAACCGCGCGGAAATAACCGGTTTCTGGCGTAAAAACCATTCGGGAGAAGAACAAATGAGTGCAAGCATTATATTATCAATGGCCGGAGGACTCGGCCTGTTTCTTTTCGGCATGCGTGTCATGAGCGACTCCATAGAAAAGGTCGCCGGCGCAAAGCTGAGGCGGATTCTTGAGATCTTTACCACCAACCGTTTTTCGGGTATGATTGTGGGTATCATTTTTACCGGTATTATCCAGTCTTCTTCAGCCTGTACCGCCATGGTGGTCAGCTTTGTCAATGCCGGGCTGATGAACCTTTATCAGGCCGCGGGCGTCATTTTCGGCGCCAATATCGGTACCACGGTCACGTCACAGTTAGTTTCCTTTAACCTCTCCGCATATGCGCCCATTATTCTTCTGGTGGGTGTGCTGGTGGCGATGTTCTGCAAGGTAGACAGGATAAAGAAGTTTGCGGATATCATCATCGGCTTCGGTGTCCTGTTCCTGGGCTTAAGCACCATGTCCAGTTCCATGGCGGGAATGAGGGAGGTGCCCCAGGTGGTGAATCTGATGGGTTCCCTTAAGACGCCTTTTGTGGCCACCCTTATGGGACTTGTACTGACCACTGTGATCCAGAGCTCCTCTGTCACGGTCAGCATTGTTCTGCTCCTGGCAAACCAGGACCTTCTGTCCCTGCGCATTTCCCTTTACATTATACTGGGCTGCAATATCGGCGCGTGCACCACCGCCCTCCTGGCATCCATGGCCGGCAAAAAGGACGCAAAGAGGGCCGCGCTGATCCATTTCTGGTTCAACGTGATCGGTACGGCGCTTTTGTACGTGATTCTATTTGTGGCGGAAGAACCCGTCATGAAGGCCATATGGGCGGTTTCCTCCGACAATGGCCGCTTCGTGGCCAATGCCCATACCATTATCAAGATTTTCCAGGTGATTGTGCTCTTTCCTTTTTCCAATGCCATTGTGAGGCTGTCCTGCCTCTGCGTACCCGGAGAGGATAAGAAGGTGAACTATCGGGAAAGCTATCAGCTGAAGTATATAGGGGATAAAGTGGTGTTCAATCCTGCCACGGCGGTGGTGGAGGTCATAAAGGAGCTGGACCGCATGGCTTCCCTGGCAAGCGAGAACCTGACCCGGGCCATGAACGCCCTGATCACCCTGGACGAAGAGGATATCAGCGAGGTCTATGAGGTGGAGAAAAACATCAACTTTCTGAACCATGCCATAACGGATTACCTGGTGAAGATCAACCAGACTACCCTTCCCATAGAAGACTTAAAAAGCCTGGGCGCGCTTTTCCATGTGGTAAACGACATTGAGAGAATCGGAGATCATGCGGAGAATGTGGCGGATGCGGCCAGGCAGAGGAAGGAGGGGGGTGTCGTCATCAGCCAGGAGGCACAGAGGGAGCTGGGGGAACTGCTTGAGATGGTAACCAAACTGATACGGTATTCAGTGGATATGTTTGCCAGAAGTGACGAGAGCCACATGCAGGACGTTATTGCGCTGGAGGACAGGGTGGATGCCAAGGAAAAGGAAATGCAGAAATGTCATGTACAGCGCCTGACAAAGGGGGAGTGCACTCCGGAAGCGGGAATGCTGTTCTCGGATATCGCTTCAGGACTGGAGCGGGTGGCGGATCATGCCACGAACATTGCCTTTGCTGTCATTACGGCAGAGGAGGAAAACTGAAAACCGCAAAAAGCAATCAGAAAAAATAGAAAAAATGGCAGGAAGCTGTTGACAGAAAACCAGAGTGAATGTATAATCTTTTTTAACGGCGTAACAAATTCGTAACATATTTGTTAAAAAGTTCGCAGATTAATTAAGAAAACCAGACACGGTTCCCCGCACCGGTGCAGGGACGGAACAGGAGAGATTACATGAGACATTTTGGAAACAGAAAGATTGCGGCAGCTTCTGCAGGATTGTTTTTATGTATGGCGCTGACCCCCCTGCCAGTATATGCGGAGGAGTCCGGCATTCTGCAGGCCGCGGGCGTGGCGTCTGTTTTGGAGACAAAGTTATCAACTGAGGAATATATTGAACTGGGCCAGCAGGCCCAGGGAGCGGCCTGGGGATATACCAATATCGGTATTGCAAATGTGGAGAGCGGCAACCTGAATGTGCGCGAGACGCCTTCCACCGACGGCAAGATGGTGGGGAAGATGCCAAAGGACTCCGCATGCGAAGTGCTTGAGACGGCAGACGGCTGGGCTTATATCAAGTCCGGCGAGGTGGAAGGATATGTGAGTACGGACTATCTGCTTATGGGGCCTGACGCCATATTGAAGGCCAACGAGATCGTGCGCACTGTGGTAGTGGTGAACGGGGACGGCCTGAATGTAAGGGAGGAACCTGACACGGAAAGCGCTATCCTTACACAGGTGGCTTCGGGGGAGGAGATGGACTATGTGGAGACCCTGGAGGGCTGGATTAAGGTGAACGTGGACTCGGATGTGGCGTATGTATCCGCAGACTATGTGACGGTGACGGAAAAACTGGATACGGCAATCACCATGACGGAGCTCCTCTACGGTCAGGGTGTCTCTGACGTCCGTGTGGACCTGGTGGAGTATGCGAAGCAGTTTGTGGGCAACCGCTATGTGTGGGGCGGTACCAGCCTCACCAAGGGTGCGGACTGTTCCGGTTTCGTGCTGAGCGTGTTTAAGAAATATGGAATTTCCCTGCCTCACCATGCGGCTTCCCAGGCAGGTTATGGAACCAAGATTTCCGCAGGAGAGCTGCAGCCCGGAGACCTGGTCTTCTATGGCAACAGCAGGGGCCATATTAACCATGTGGCCATCTATATAGGCGGAGGCAAGGTGGTGCATGCCAGCAATGAGCGCACCGGAATCAAGATCAGCAACTATACGTACCGCAGCCCTGTAAAGTATGTACGGCTTCTGCAGGATTGAAAAAGGGCTGCTGTGAAAGATGAAGCAGTAAACAATAACGGCGCTGTTACTGTTCACGGCTTCGCCGTTCACAGCAACATGATGCACACATACAATAGAATTCAAGTGCAGAATTCTATTGTCATGAATTGAGCAAAGAACGCTCATTTTGGCGCCCGCTGTCTCGGGCTTTTCGTGCATAATGCGCACGAAAACCCTCGCGGAGGCACCGAGTGAACAGTAACACGGCGCTGTACGGATATGGAAAAAACGAAAATTCCGGTTTACAAGCGGGCAGGAATATGCTATGATAACAAAGTATGATAGACGGGCCAAAAGAGCCTGCGTCTCAGCCGACACCCGGATGCGGGATACTCCGACCCGGTCTTAGTGTCAGGTGGTAAAATTTGAAGGAGGAAGAAAGATGATTTCAAAGGAAAAGAAAACGGCGATTATGAACGAGTATGCCAGGACGCCTGGAGACACCGGTTCACCCGAGGTACAGGTAGCGGTATTGACAGCAAGGATCCAGGAGCTCACGGAGCATTTAAAGGTGAACCCTAAAGATCACCACTCCCGCCGCGGCATGCTGAAGATGGTAGGTCAGAGACGTGGTTTTCTGGAATATTTGAAGAAGAAGGATATCGAGAGATATCGTACCCTGATCGAGAGACTCGGTTTGAGGAAATAAATCAGAGTGTAAATAAGGCAGGCTTGAGATGTGCAAAGGGCATTTCAGGTCTGCTTATTTATGGCAGACGGGAAGGACAAGGCACTGCCGGGGACAGAAGAATGTTCCGAGACCGCTGAAAAGGGTATGGGAATCCGCTTCCACGGCTTTTTCAGTAGTTTCGGTATCTTCTGTTCCTGTGGGAGCATAGGGAAAGCCGTCAGGGACGGCGGAATGGAGGAGAGGAATTTATGTATCAGACTTATGAAATGGAACTGGCAGGACGCATCTTGAAGGTTGACATAGGCCGCGTGGGCAAGCAGGCCAACGGATGTGCGTTTATGCATTACGGCGATACGGTGGTGCTTTCCACCGCTACGGCATCGGAGAAACCCAGGGAGGGAATTGATTTCTTTCCCTTAAGCGTGGAATATGAGGAGAAGATGTATTCGGTGGGAAAGATTCCCGGAGGCTTTAACAAGAGGGAGGGCAAGGCAAGCGAGAATGCCATCCTGACCAGCCGGGTCATTGACAGGCCCATGCGTCCCCTTTTCCCCAAGGATTACCGCAATGATGTGACACTGAACAATATGGTCATGAGCGTTGATCCTGCATGCCGTCCGGAACTGGTGGCCATGCTTGGCGCTGCCATCGCCACATGTATCTCGGATATTCCTTTTGACGGCCCCTGCGCCATGACCCAGATGGGACTGGTGAACGGCATGTTTGTGGTCAACCCTTCCCAGGAGGAATGGAAGAACGGGGATCTGAATCTGACTGTGGCATCTACCAGGGAGAAGGTAATCATGATTGAAGCCGGGGCGAACGAAGTTCCGGAGGAGAAGATGATCGAAGCCATCTACAAGGCCCATGAGATCAACCAGACCATTATCGCGTTTATTGACAGGATTGTGGCAGAGGTTGGGAAGGAGAAGCATGCCTATACCAGCTGCGCCATTCCCGGGGAGATGTTTGATGAGATCAGGAAACTAGTTCCCCCGGAAGAGATGGAAGTGGCCGTGTTTACGGATGACAAGCAGACCAGGGAGGAGAATATCCGGAACATTACCGCCAGGCTGGAGGAAGCTTTTGCGGAAAATGAGGAGTGGCTTGCCATTCTGGGCGAGGCAGTATACCAGTATGAGAAGAAGACCGTCCGCAAGATGATCTTAAAAGACCACAAGCGTCCCGACGGACGTGCCATCACACAGATCCGTCCTCTGGCAGCGGAAGTCGACATCATTCCCAGGGTACATGGTTCCGCCATGTTCACCAGGGGACAGACCCAGATCTGCAATGTATGTACACTGGCTCCCCTGTCAGAGCAGCAGAGGATCGACGGCCTGGATGAGAACGAAGTCAGCAAGCGCTATATGCACCATTACAATTTCCCGTCCTACTCCGTGGGTGAGACAAAACCCTCCAGGGGGCCCGGAAGGCGTGAGATCGGCCACGGAGCACTGGCAGAGAGGGCGCTGATCCCTGTCCTGCCCAGCGAGGAGGAATTCCCCTACGCCATCCGCACGGTTTCAGAGACTTTCGAATCCAACGGATCCACATCCATGGCGTCCACCTGCGCATCCTGCATGTCCCTGATGGCTGCGGGCGTGCCCATCAAGAAGATGGTGGCAGGCATCTCCTGCGGCCTGGTGACCGGGGACACAGACGACGATTATGTGCTGCTCACTGACATCCAGGGCCTGGAGGATTTCTTCGGGGACATGGATTTCAAGGTGACAGGCACAACGGAAGGCATCACTGCCATCCAGATGGATATCAAGATACACGGGCTGACCAGACCCATCGTGGAGGGAGCCATTGCAAGATGCCGTGAGGCAAGGCTCTTCATTATGGACAATTGTATGAAGCCTGCAATCTCCGCGCCCAGGCCGGAGGTAGGCCCTTACGCTCCCAAGATCATCTCCATCCAGATTGATCCCGAGCGGATCGGCGACGTGGTGGGCCAGAGAGGAAAGACAATCAACGAGATCATTGCCCGTACGGGAGTGAAGATTGACATCACCGACGACGGCAACGTATCCGTGTGCGGTACCGACAAGGCTGTGATGGATAAGGCTGTGGAGATGATCCAGATGATTGTCACGGATTTTGAAGAAGGCCAGATTTTCAAAGGTAAGGTTGTCAGCATTAAGGAGTTCGGCGCCTTTATTGAATTCGCCCCCGGCAAGGAGGGAATGGTGCATATCTCCAAGATCGCCAGGGAGAGGATCAACCGTGTGGAGGATGTGCTGACACTGGGCGACATCGTTACGGTGGTCTGCCTGGGCAAGGACAGGATGGGCAGGATCAGCTTCTCCATGAAGGATGTGGCACAGAAATAGTTAACAGGAATGTTACTGAATCCCTTGTCGTTCCGGCAGGTTCGGCAGGGGATTTTCTGCATCCTGAGCGGCAGACGGAGTAATGTACATAATCAGGAGGAAATATGGGGAGAAGGGTGGAATACGATTTGCTGCGTGTTACTGCCTGCTTTGCGGTTGTCCTGCTGCACATTTCCAACAGTTACTGGGGGGTTGTGGATGTGAACGGCAGTGATTTTGCCGTGATGACGGTATTCAACAGCTTCACCAGGTTCGGTGTGCCAGTGTTTTTCATGCTTAGCGGGCTGTTTCTGCTAGATCCGGGGAAGGAGCTGTCTGCCCGGAAGTGGGCGGGAAAGATCGGAAAGCTACTGCTCAGTTTCTTTTTATGGTCTGTTTTTTATGCTTTCCAAAGTGTACTTTTTAACGGGATCCTGCACGGCTGGAACAGTGTGACCAAAGATATGTGGTCAAATGCATTCACACGCCTGGTCATGGGACACGGTCATATGTGGTTTCTTCTGGATCTGCTTGGTTTTTACCTGTTGGTTCCTGTGCTGAGAAAGATATGCGAGGATACCAGGGTGCTGGGATATTTCCTCCTGCTCTGGGTCTTTTTCCGCTTTGCTGCGGGAAATTTCCTTTCGGATGTGTGGGAGGGAAGGGTCATGGCCTTTATTACTTCAATGCATCTGTATGTTTTTACAGGGTACATCGGTTATTTTATGGGCGGATTTTTCCTGTACAAGACGGAGATTCCCAGGCGGTGGAGATACCTTATATATGCAGGGGGGACAGGCGGTCTGCTGTTTACCATTTTAAAAACCCTGGCGGACTCCCGGAGAACCCTGGAGCATGATGACCACTGGTGCAGTCCCAGCAGCCTGAATATCCTGCTTTTCAGCATTGCTGTGTTCGTGTTTTTTAAACAGATCAGGGTGCCGGAGCATGCCAACCGCTCAGGGCTGGCAGCAGCCATGGCAGGAAGTACTTTTTTTGTGTATATGGTACATCCGTTTTTTATAGAAAAACTGAATCTTTTGGGAATCAAGGTAATCTCATTTCCGCCTGTTATCGCCATTCCGGTTATGACAGTGGGGATTTTTGCGGCGGCCATGGTTCTGGGGTGGCTCGCAGGCAAGATTCCCGTGGTGGGAAAGTGGATTACTTTTCAATAGTATAATATTTAACAGGAGGTTACATATGTTATCAAGACAACTGGTAAAAGAAGCCTTGAGGCGTGCCCTCGCCACCGGCGCGGACTATGCGGAGGTGTTCGCGGAGCACACCCTGAACAAGAACATCAACCTGATATCCGGCAAGACGGATAAGATCGCCGACGCCGTGATATCCGGGGTGGGCATCCGGATTTTCAAGGGGACAAGGTGCGTATCCGGTTCCGCTTCCTCTCTGGCCCCGGAGGCGGTTTTAAGCTGTGCTTCCAAAGTGGCGGATGCCCTTACAGGTACAGCCGCAGTGGAGGACATCCTTCTGCGGGAGCGCCTCTTCGGGGATATCCATCCGGTGAAGATCGTGCCTGCGGATGTGCGCAACGCGGAGAAAATCGAGTATGTGCGGGAGGCATGCCTGGCCGCGAAGGAATACGGTGACGAGATCAGCCAGGTCAGCGGAAGCTATCTGGAGGTGGATCACCAGATCATGATCGCCACCAGCGAGGGCCTGCTTACCCATGACAGGCAGATCCGCAACAGGATCGTGGTTACATCCATCGCCAGCAGGGATGGGGAGAATCAGGACGGCAGCGTAAACCACGGCGCACGGAAGGGACTGGAGCTTCTTTCGGAATATGACCCGAAGGAGCTTGGTAGGGAGGCTTCCCGCCAGGCAGTCACCATGCTGCATGCAGGTTACATCAAGGCGGGTACCATGCCCGTGGCCATAGAGAACGGCTTTGGCGGCGTGATCTTCCATGAGGCCTGCGGACATTCCCTGGAGGCGTCTTCCGTGGCACTGGGCCAGTCCCAGTTTGCAGGGAAACTGGGGACCCAGATCGCAAACGAGAAGGTGACGGCCATCGACGACGGCACCATTCCCAATTCCTGGGGTTCCATAAATATCGACGACGAGGGAACGCCGGCCCAGAGGAATGTGCTCATTGAAAACGGTATCCTGAAGAGCTACATGATCGATAAACTGAACGGGCGCAGGATGGGCATGGCGTCCACCGGCAGTTCCAGACGCCAGAGCTACAGTTACGAACCCACATCCCGCATGACCAATACTTACATAGCGGCAGGGCAGGATGAAGACAGGGATATCATTTCTTCCATAGAATACGGTCTCTATGCCAAGAGCATGGGCGGCGGCTCCGTGAATCCTGTAACCGGCCAGTTCAACTTTTCCGTGGATGAGGGATACGTGATCCGAAACGGCGAGATCTGTGAGCCTGTCCGCGGCGCCAGCCTCATCGGCAAGGGTTCGGAGATTTTGATGAATATCGACATGGTGGGCAAAAATGTAGCCAGGGCCCAGGGCATGTGCGGCGCTTCTTCGGGCAGCATTCCCACGGATGTGGGACAGCCGCTGATCAGGGTTTCTTCTATTGTAGTGGGGGGACGCTGAGGATTTTATAAAATGAAGCCTTAAGAAAGGCAGAATGAGAGGTTAAGATGACATATCAGGAATTTAAGGAAGCCGTGATCAGATACGCCGTGGAAAACGGGATCGCGGATTATGAGTTATATTATGAGGGCGGCTGGTCGGATTCTGTCGAGATCTACAAGGAAGAAGTGAAGGGATACACCACGGAGGAGAACATGGGTGTCTGCTTCCGCTGTATCATAGGCGGCAAGGCAGGATACGCGTCAACGGAGAATCTGACGGAGGAGGAAGCCCGGTCATTGGTGTCGCGGGCACTGGAAAATGCCGGATCCATTGAGAGCGAGGAAGAGTGCTTTATCCATAAAAAGGGCGACAGTTATGCCGTGTGTGAGAAGAATGATTCCCCCCGGCCCTCCGGCGCGGAGCTGGTGGAGACGGCGCTTGCGCTTCAGAAGGAGCTGTACCGGGCGGACAGACGTGTGGTGGACGGCACCCAGGCGTATATCGTCTATGGCAGCCAGAAGTACGCCCTCTGCAATTCCAACGGACTGGACCTGGAAGACGAGTTTTCCATGGCGAACAGCTACGGTATGGCGATTGTGGAAGACAATGGGGAAATGTATGACGGCTTTAAGGTGAAGGATGGTAGAACGATCCAGGAGCTTGACCTGAAGGAGATCGCGGGGGAGGCTGTGGAGGAAGCCGTATCCACCATCGGGGCCGGCAGTATTCCCAGCGGAAAGTATACGGTTGTGCTCTCCAATAAGGCCATGGCCACGCTTCTTGCCACCTATTCGTCTGTATTTTCCGCGGAGCAGGCCCAGAAGGGGATGTCCCTGCTGAAGGACAAGGAAGGGGAGAAGATCGCGGCGGACATTGTCACCATCACCGACGATCCCAGGTATAAGGACAGCATGGTGAAGAGGACCTTTGACGGGGAAGGTGTGGCCGCCTATGCCAAAAACGTGGTGGAGAACGGTGTACTCGCTACGCTGCTCCACAATCTGAAGACCGCTGCCAAGGCCGGGGTGAAGTCCACGGGAAACGCCAGCAAGGCATCCTATTCTTCCGTCGTGGGCGTCAGTCCTTTCACATTCTATCTGCATCCGTCGCAGGGTGAGGGCAGCGCCCTGGAGGACATATTCCGGGCAGCCGGGGAAGGACTCTATATAACGGATCTGGAGGGGCTGCACGCGGGGGCAAATCCGGTCAGCGGAGACTTCTCCCTGTCTTCCAAGGGCTTCCTGATCACGGAGGGCAAAAAGGGCGCTCCCGTGAAAAATATCACCGTATCCGGCAGTTTCTTTGAGCTGCTGAAGAAGGTGGAGATCATCGGAAACGACCTGGAGCTTCTTCGGGGAAAATTCGGTTCTCCGGCCATACTTGTGCGGGACATGGCTGTGGCAGGCAAGGACGCTTAGGCCGGGAACAGGGACTGGTTCCTGAGGGAATGGGAGCGGGCGCCGCCGGCAGAAACAGAAAAGATTAGAAGTTTTAATACGGCTGACAGTTTGCCTTCATGGGAATTGTCAGCCGTTTTGCCCTTTACGGCGGGGCAGACTGTATTTTGGCTGTTTTTTCACATTTCTTTATACTTATTTAATTGCATTTCTTAAAAAAAAGTTTAAAATGTAACGTGTCAGCCAATAATAAGGAGTTGCTTCCGTGCAGCTCCTGAAAGTTTATTTACATCAGCAGAGGCCGTGTGCGGCCTGCTGTCTGCGGGGAGGCAGAGTATATGAGAGATAAGTTGCAGCGTTTTATGTGGGGCCGTTACGGGAATGACAATCTGAACCAGTTTCTGCTCGCAGTTGCCTTTGTATCCCTTATCATTTCATTCATCGGGGGAGGCCTGTTCTATCTGGCGGCCACCGTCATCATGGTCATAGCCTATTTCCGCATGTTTTCCAGGAATATCGCGAAACGGTCTGCGGAGAACCAACAGTTTCTGCGGCAGAAGATGAAGGTAAAAGGCCTTTTCGCCAGGAAGAAAAGGGAACTGGGACAGTGCGGCACCTACCACATTTACAGATGCCCCAACTGCAGGCAGAAGATCCGGGTGCCCAGGGGAAAGGGAAGAATTGCCATCAGCTGCAGGAAGTGCGGGAATGAGTTTATTAAAAAGAGCTGAATCGGCCAGGGAAGGCCTGCAGAGGCGGATGCTGAGGGGAAGCTGTTTCCCGGGCAGAAGGCGCTTTCCAGAAGGACACGGAGGTTTGGAATGTTCGGATATATCATGGTAAACAAAGCCGAGATGAAATTCCGGGAATTTGACGTATACCACTCTTATTACTGCGGCGTCTGCCGGGATCTGAAGAAAAAATACGGCATCTGCGGCCAGATAGCCCTAAGCTACGACATGACTTTCCTCGCCATACTGCTCACCGGGCTCTATGAACCCCAGACAAGGCAGGGAAGCTGTAAGTGTGCGGCGCATCCTTTTGAGAGCCATGAGACCAGGAACAATGCCTTCACAGAGTATGCAGCGGATATGAATGTGCTTTTTGCATATTATAAATGCAGGGACGACTGGGAGGATGAGAGGAAGATTCTGAAGCTCCTCTACGGGAAGCTTCTTGAGGGCAGAACCGGGAAAATGAAAACCGTATATGGGGAAAAGGTCAGGAAGGTCAATTTTGCCATGCAGGATTTTATTGATGCGGAACGTTCGGGTCAGGCGGATATCGATACCCTTGGGGGACTGTTTGGCAGGGTGATGGGAGAGATTATGGCCGTGCGGGAAGACGAGTGGGCGGAAAGTCTCCGCAGGCTGGGTTTTTTCCTGGGAAAATTCATTTATCTCTGCGATGCCTACGAGGATATCGAGCAGGATATCAAAAAGGGAAGGCCCAATCCGCTGAAAGGAAGATACGAGAGCGCGGATTTTGAAGAGGAGTGCAGGATCATCCTGATGATGATGATGTCGGAGTGCTGTAAGGAGTTTGAGCGGCTTCCGATTCTGGAGAATGTGGAGATCCTTCGGAATATTTTATACTCCGGCGTCTGGGGCAGGTACGAGGCGGTGCGGGAGAAGCGGCAGTCAGGTGAGCGCATTCAGCCCCGGGAATCCTGAGGAATGCTGCAGGGGCGGTTCGGATTGCGGCAGCCTGCGGATCTGTAAGGAGGAATATGCTGCCGGATACAGGAGATAACCGGGATCGTTTTCTGATTCCGTGACAGGAGAGATGGGACGGTCCAGACAAGAAATTCCGTCCGGGGAAAGAGGAAGATATGTACGACCCATACAGCGTGCTTGGCGTAAGCAGGAATGCTTCCGAGGAAGAGATAAAAAAGGCATATAAGGCATTGAGCCGAAGGTACCACCCGGATGCCAATGTGAACAACCCCAACAAGGCCCAGGCGGAGGAGAAGTTCAAGGAGATTCAGGGCGCTTACCAGCAGATCATGAAGGAGAGGACTTCCGGGTACGGGAACGGCGCTTCAGGTTTTGGAGGCAGTTATGGCGGAAATGCGTATGGCGGTTCCGGATACGGCAGGAACGCTTCCGGCCAGGGGCAGGGCGGCGGGTACGGATACGGTCCTTTTGGCGGATTCGGAGGATTTGGCGGTTTTGGTGGATTCGGCCAGGGACAGAATACCGGCTATGAGGAGAATACTTACATCCGGGCTGCCGGTAATTATATCCGGAACGGTTATTATAAGGAAGCCAGAACCACCCTGGACAATATGGATGCCGGTGACAGGAATGCCAGGTGGTATTACTACAGCGCTATCGCGCATTCGGGCCTGGGAAGCAATGTGGCCGCTCTGGAGCACGCCAGGCGGGCCAGCGCCATGGAACCGGACAACAGGGACTACCGCAGCCTGGTACAGCAGTTCGAGAGCGGGGGAAGCTGGTATGAGCAGCGCCAGGCCGCCTACGGTTACCCCACCTTTGGGGGAGGCAATATCTGCCTGAAAGTGGTGATCGCCAATATGATCTGCAATATGTGCTGTCTTGGGGGCGGCTGCTGCGGGGGACATGGGATGTATTACTACTGAGTTGTAAAATTTAAGGATTTATCCTGCAGACTGTTGCAATTTGCCTTCATATCTATTATAATGTTGGAACAAGATATAGATGCGAAGGGCGTTGAACAATACAAGATATTGAGAAGGCCGTGTCCGTAGAACCTTGCGGTGCGGCTTTTTATATGTGGGGAAAAATTTCTTTTTATCCGTGCATCAGTATCTGGCCAGGCGTGAACAGTAAGGGAAAAGGAGTAAGGGAGCGTATGAGAATTCAGAAAAGAGACGGCAGGGTGGTGCCCTATGAGGAGGAGAAGATCACCTCGGCGATCCGGAAGGCCAATAATGAAGTGGAGGAAAAGGACAGGGCAGGCAGGGAGATCGTGCAGGAGATTCTGGAAGCCGTGAAGGACGAAGGCAGGGACCTGCAGGCGGTGGAGCACGTCCAGGATGTGATCGAGCAGCACCTTGTTCGGAATAACAAATATATCCTGGCGAAGAAGTATATCGTTTACCGCTATCAGAGGAGCCTGATGCGGAAGTCCAACACCACGGATGAGTCCATTCTGAAGCTGATCCGCAACGAGAACAAGGAACTGGCAGAGGAGAATTCCAATAAAAATACCAGGCTGGCTTCCACGCAGCGGGATTATATCGCAGGTGAGGTGTCACGGGACGTGACCAGGCGGATGCTGCTGCCGGAGCACCTCTCCCTGGCCCACGACAACGGTGTGTTCCATTTTCATGACGCGGATTATTTTATCCAGCCCATTTTTAACTGCTGCCTGATCAATATCAAGGATATGCTGGATAACGGTACGTCCATCAATGGCAAAATGATAGAGTCCCCCAGGAGCTTTCAGGTGGCCTGCACGGTGATGACACAGATTATCGCAGCCGTTGCCAGCAACCAGTATGGCGGCCAGTCCGTGAATGTGCGGCACCTGGGAAAATACCTGCGCAGAAGCAGGGAGAAGTTTCAGGCGCAGCTGGAGGAGGAATTCGGAGGCACACTGGATGAGGCCACGAAGAACCGGATTGTGGAACTACGGCTTCAGGATGAGCTGCGTTCAGGGGTTCAGACCATCCAGTATCAGATTAACACACTTATGACTACAAATGGCCAGTCTCCATTTGTGACCCTGTTCCTCCATATAGATGAAACGGACGAGTATGTGGAGGAAACTGTGCGGATTATCACGGAGATCTTAAACCAGAGGATCCAGGGCACCAAGAATGAGAAAGGGGTGTACGTGACCCCGGCATTTCCCAAGCTTGTGTACGTACTGGATGAAAACAACTGCCTGAGGGGCGGAAAATATGATGATGTGACCAGGCTTGCGGCTAAATGCTCGGCAAAAAGGATGTATCCGGACTATATTTCCGCTAAAAAAATGCGGGAAAATTATGAGGGAAACGTATTTTCCTGCATGGGATGCCGTTCTTTTCTCTCACCCTGGAAGGATGAGGAGGGAAACTATAAATGGGAGGGACGGTTCAACCAGGGCGTGGTGAGTCTGAACCTGCCCCAGATCGGCATTGTCTCTGAGGGAAACGAGGATATTTTCTGGAAGCGTCTGGACGAGAGGCTGCAGCTGTGCTACGAAGCCCTGATGTGCCGGCACAAGGCCCTGCTGGGCACGGTTTCCGATGTGAGTCCCATACACTGGCAGTATGGCGCCATCGCCAGACTGAAGAAGGGAGAGAAGATAGACAGGCTGCTGAAGGACGGCTATTCCACCATGTCCCTGGGTTACATCGGTCTGTATGAGCTGACCTGGCTTATGAAGGGATGCAGCCATACGGAAGCCAGGGGAAAAGAGTTTGCCCTGCGGGTTATGGACCATCTGAAGGAGATGGCGGCAAAATGGCGGCAGGAGACGGGAATCGGCTTCAGCCTCTACGGTACGCCAGCGGAGACCCTCTGCTACCGTTTCGCAAGGATAGACAGGGAGAAATACGGGGACATTCCCAATGTGACGGACAAGGGGTACTATACCAATTCCTACCATGTGGATGTGCGGGAACATATCGATGCTTTCACCAAGTTTACTTTCGAGAGCGAATTCCAGAATAAATCCCTGGGAGGGGCCATTTCCTATGTGGAGGTTCCCAACCTGGTGAACAATGTGGAGGCCGTGGAGGAGCTGATCCGTTTTATCTATGACAATATCCAGTATGGGGAGTTCAATACCAAGTCCGACTATTGCCATGTCTGCGGATATGACGGCGAGATCGTTGTGAATGAGGACAACGAGTGGGAATGCCCCCAGTGCCACAACCGGGACCACTCCAAAATGAATGTCACAAGGCGCACCTGTGGGTATCTGGGGGAGAACTTCTGGAACACGGGAAAGACAAAGGAGATTAAGGCGAGGGTACTGCATCTATGAATTACGCTGCAATCAGGAAGACGGATGTGGCAAACGGGCCCGGCATCCGGGTGTCGCTGTTCGTCAGCGGCTGCACACACGGATGCCGGGGGTGCTTCAACAGGGAGGCCTGGGATTTCGGCTATGGCCGGGAATATACCCGGGAGACGGAGGAGGAAATCCTGCAGGCTTTGAAGCCGGATTATATCAGGGGTTTCAGCGTTCTGGGGGGAGAGCCCATGGAGCCGCGGAACCGGCCGGCGGTCCTGGGGCTTCTGCGGAGAATCAGGGAACTTTTTCCCGGGAAAGACATCTGGTGCTATACGGGATATGAATTTGAAAAGGACCTGCTTGCCTGGAAGGAGAGACAGGAAAAGGAGGCGCGCGAAACCTCCGGTGAGGGAACAGGGCAGACCGAACCTCAGGCGGGAAGCGGGGGTTCGGAAATGGGTGAACTCCTGTCCCTTATCGATGTACTGGTGGACGGGGAATTCGTGGAGGAACAAAAGAACCTGCGCCTTGCCTTCCGGGGCTCGGAAAACCAGAGGCTGATCGACGTGAAGGAATCGCTCAGAACGGGCAGGACGGTGTGTGTGGCTAAGTTCTGAGGGGGCGTTCAGGACCATGGGATTTGATGGCCTGAAAACTCTCCCTGCTGATGACGTGTTCGATCTTGCAGGCATCCTCCGCCGCGGTATCCTGGGAAACTCCTAGCCGTACCAACCAGGAGGACAGCAGCTGGTGGCGTTCGTAGATCATTTCCGCCATCTCCCGTCCAGAGGGCGTCAGCGTGATAAAGCCGGAGCCGTCCACCGAGATGTGCTGCTTTTCGCGCAGATTTTTCATGGCCACACTGACGCTGGATTTCTTGAAGCCCAGTTCGTTTGCGATGTCCACGGAGCGGACCACGGGGAGCTTGCTGCTCAGGATTAAAATGGTTTCCAGATAGTTTTCAGCCGATTCATTCACAGCCATGTCATTTCCTCCCTTTTGTGCGGAATTTCTTTACAGTATGGCACGAAAAGTCCCTGGACGCAAATTTTTGTGGCATGTGCCGTCCGGTCTGTCAGTCAATCAATGAAATAATACAGACTTCTGTGGGCCACGCTGTCAAACTTTTCCAGGTGGTGCCCCGCGATTTCAAAATCTTCACCGATCTCGTATTCCCTGTCATCCACCACCACGATGACATTCTCAGTCTGCATGGGTCCCCCTGCATAATACTTATAATAATCATAGGCACAGGTGGTTCCCTCCTGGAGCAGGCACAGATAGAAGGGATTCCCGGCCAGGACCCGGCAGAGTTCCGAATCTCTGGAAGACTGGTACATATAGATATAATCCAGGGCATATTCCTGTGTGTAGCCGTCAATGTAGGCACAGAGGGTTTCCAGGTCGCTGTGGTTTTTGGCCTGGGTAAACACTACCTTGTGGGACATGACGCACAGGAACAGGACAGCGCAGAATCCGGCCCCGTACAGGATGTTCTGCTGTGCGCTGCTGAGTTTACGGGGGCAGTCCGCCAGGAAAGTGCCTGTGACACACAGTAAGGGAACCATGCCGATCAGGTGGTACCGGTACTCATAGGTCATGGAGCCTGCCTTCGTATCCGTGAGAAGAAGGATGAAGACATTCCAGATAAAGACCGACACCAGGAGAAGCCCCCGCAGTTCAGGCACAGACAGGCCGGAAGGCATCTTCCGGATACATTTTGCTGCCGTCAGAAGGCCACAGACAAGCATCAGTATGACCAGGCAGCATTTTGCCAGCAGAACCAGGCCGTCAAGGGACAGGATGGGTACCAGATCCAGGGTTGCGCCGCCGAACAGCTCAAACATGCCGAAGAAACAGGAATAGGCATTGGCAAACAGTTGGGGAACCGTGCAGAAGATCATCCGGTCGCCTTTTGCACCGCCCATGATGGCCTGGTTGAAAAAGCGGCCCGCCAGGACGAGGATGACCGAAGAGGCTGCCAGAAGCAGGATTTTAGGCGGGATTTTTTCCCATTTCACGAATTTGTATACCAGATAGACCGCAAGCAGGGGAAAGATACCGCTAGCGGTGACATAGATGCCGCTGGATACCGATGTGAGAAACAGCAGGCCCAGATAGACAGCCGTAAAGAGGCTGACGGCCCGGGGCATCTTCCCGTTTCCGGGAGCCTCCTTCTCAAGGTTGGAGATCAGGGCCGCCAGAAGAAGGGGGACGGATACTTTTACAATATACTGTGCGCCCCCGAAAAACAGCATGTCATAATAATCCAGCATGCCTGTGCGGTAGGGGATCAGGATCAGGTTCAGGCAGAGCAGGGGATAGAGGCTGTCCTCCTCCCGAAACAGAAAGAAGACAATCCCCGTGAAGATTCCCACAAACAGGATGTTGGACAGGCCGTAGGATAAAAACAGCCGGTGGGTAAGGGCATAAATGGGGAGCGCGAACAGACTGCTGCAGTCCCATTCCAGGGTAGAGACAGACTGGTAGTCCCACTCCGGCAGAAATATGGTTCCCTGCCGCCGGATTTCCGCAATATGGTTGAACATTCTCGCCGTATCGGTGTCAAGGCTGTTTTTTATCAGTGTCAGATTGCTGACAGCTATGAGGCCGAACTGCAGGAGCAGCAGCAGGAACAGGGCTGCCCTGATATATTTTTCCCAGTTTTTTTCCAGTAAACTCATTTTCCGTTTTCCTCTTTGTAGATTCGGTATATTTCCCTTGTGCCCATTTTAAAGGGTTCCACCTGGAAACCGGACTCAAGGAAGGTTTTGCTGTAATCGCTGTTAAGGCACCAGATATTCCGGGATACCGGCAGTTCTCCGTAGGAATCGATCCCATTGCAGTCGATCATGGCGGACAGGGCCGGCTCCGGCTCCAGGGAACTGCTGTATATATAATGTTCATTTTCCGGAAAATATACATTACAGACAGAAAGATCGGTAATGTAAAAATGGAAGAATGCGTCCTCAGGCCGTATATGCTCTTTGCCGAACTCAACCAGCTGTATGTCCGAAGAGGAGGAGTAAACATTGTACTGCTCATTATAGGTCTGGATGAAACACACTGCAAAAAGGATGAACAGCATGGTATGGACATGGGAGGGACGGTACCTATAACTGACTGTCACGGGAATCCAGACCAGGGGCAGCAGCATGACCAGGTAGCGGTCCACAAAAATAGGGGATATGAGGAGGGAATAGAGGATACTGAACATCATCCAGAATCCTATGACAATGAGGCAGCCCGCTACCCAGAAAAATCGTCTGTTTCTGGAAAAACCGGATACCAGAAGAAACATTCCCACCAGGAAAAACACCTTCAGCGCCATCCGCATAAAATCCGACTGTATCAGGAAAAGGATCTCCGGACACTCGTGAAGGGCTGCCTCTGTCAGGGGGCCGATCCAGTATTGTTGGTCCACTGCGGACATCTGGGACAGCAGGGTTGGAAGCCAGGGAAGGTACAAAACCACCATAATGCCCACGTATATGCCCCAGCAAACCAGACGGGATCCTGTATGCCGCCCGTATTTCAGAAGCAGGAACAGAAGCAGGAACAGAGAGATGCCCACTGCGGCCACTCCGGCAAAATAGTGGGTATAGGCGGCCGATACGTTGACAAGAGCCAGAAGAATCCAGGGTTTCAGGGTATGGCGGTTGGGCCTGCCCATGTCATCTGCCTGTGACATGATGTAATAGGAAACATACATGCCGGCGACGATCAGAAGCATGGACATACTGTACATCCGCAGTTCCAGGGCGTGTTTGATCATATTGGGCATGGAACAGAATGCCGCCGTAACAAGAAGAGACGTAAATGCATCAAAATATTTTGAAAAAAACATACATGTCAGCAGTAGAAGCAGAAGATAGGAAAGCAGGGACGGAAGATGATACACCCATAAATGGTCCCCCAGCACCGTCACAAAGAGTTTCACTACCAGGTAATACAGAGGAGGATGAACGTCGAGAGCTGTGATACGCAGCAGCTCCGGAATCGGTTTCCGGACAAGGTTTACGGTAAAACTTTCATCGTACCACACATAAGGCTTCATAATAACAGGCAGCAGGCACAGAAAAGTAAGCCCCATCATGCATATCTGTACCAGGAGTTGGTTTTTACGCGTTTTTTCACCAGAAAGCATAGAATTTCCTCCCCGAAAAATGTATCATTTCCTGTTTTTTTACTATATATCACCGAAAATGAAATGTCAAGGAGAAGGGGGCCGGCCGGCTGAAAGTTTTTTCAAAGGGTTATTGTTCACGTCAGTGATGGGGGCAGGCCAGGCAGCGGGCGAGCCGGACAGAACGGCCGGACAGTTCGAATTTAAGTAAAACCTGCAAAAAACGTATTGTCTGGAAGGAAGACAGCGGTTCTTTTTTCAAAAAAATATTAAAAAATACAACCTTGTAAAGTTTTGGTGAATATGTTATATTAATGTCCGTTAGTAAAGACGGACAGTGAAAAACATATGACAGGTGGTACCATGGCAAAAATATCATTACGAATAGGAGAACGTTTGAAGGAAATACGCAATATCAGGCAGATGACCCTGGATGATGTTGCGAAGATCACAGGGGTCAGCAAGCCGATGCTGGGACAGATAGAGAGGGGACAGTCTTCCCCCACCATCAATACCCTGTGGAAGATTTCTACCGGATTAAAGATCCCTCTGTCTTTTTTCTGCAAGCAGGAAGAAGCGGATTTCCAGGTTGTGGGGCGCAGTGACATCGAACAGATTACGGAAGAGGAAGGCGGGATGAAGGCATATCCCATGTTTCCCTTTGACCCGGTAAGGAATGTGGAGGTCTTTTACCTGGAAATGGACGCCCAGGTCAGGCATCCCTCAGATCCCCAGCGCAGGGGCGTCGAAAAATACATCTTTGTGACGGATGGAAGCCTGAAGGTGATCATAGGGAAGGAGGAGATCCTGCTGACGGCAGACCAGTCCATGCGGTTCCGGGCAGATGTGGCCCATGTATATCACAATGTTTCAGATGACCAGTGTTCTTTTTACGATATGATCTTTTATCCCAATGACTGAGAGGGGGAGCTGCATTCCGCAGCTCTTTTTTTCATTATAACATGAAACTGACAAATAATATGAAACCAGCAGGGCGCCGAAGGCGCCTTTTTACGTGCAGGCCCGCAGGAAAATCAAGGCAGTTTTATTGGACTCAAATTTTTATATAATTTGCGTATAAAAGGCATTGACAAAAACGAACAAATGTTTTATTCTGTAAAAAGAACACTTGTTCTAAAGGAGGAGATCGGGATGAAACGGAAGGAAAAGGTGAGATTTGTGGTTATAGTTGTGCTTCTGACGTTCGCAGCGTTTTACTTTTCAGCGGCGATCGTGCTGAGCAGGACGTATTTGAGCGCCCAGGAGCTGGAAGGCTATTATCAGGAGCAGGAGAGGGTGCTGGTGAAGGAGACAAAAGCGTTTCTGGAGGAGAAGGGGTTTCGGCACAGCGGGGTGATGCTGACCAGAGTAGTCGACGGGGACGGGAGCAGGGAATACACGGTTACCGTGCACCACGGTAAAATTGACAGGATGGGCGAGGATGGCAGACAGCAGCTGATGGAAGAGCTGGAGAAAATTGTTTTTGAGGACGGCGGCTGTAGTTTCAGGCATGAATTTTTAATAAATCAATGACAGAAAACACATGACATTTTGCGTAAATAGGGGTATACTTTCCTTATGGCAACAGATATGTCCGGGAACAGACGGGCAGAAAGGAGCTTCCGCAGGATGTCATTTATTCCAAGAGCACATGAAATCTATAAGCATTTTAAGGGAAATCTGTATCAGGTGACCACTATTGCAGAGCATACGGAGACAGGCGAGCAGCTTGTGATATACCAGGCGCTTTACGGAGATTTTAAGAGTTACGCCAGGCCGATTGCGTTGTTTGTGGGGCGAACGGACAGGGACGAATATCCCGATGCGGACCAGGAGTTCATTTTTGAGCTCCAGGGACCTGATGCGGCAAGGCAGAGAGAGGAAAGCGGGCCGGCAGGAGAGACTGCTGCAGGGCAGGATGCAAAGGAACCGGCTGTGTCCCGGGAGGAACAGCCGGAACAGGAAAACGTACCCGGAAACGGGGAGGAAGAGGGAGATGTGTTCCTTGACCCGTTGGTTATGGAGTTCCTGGATGCCGACAGCTATGAACAGCGGCTGAACATTCTGGCAGGCCTCCACCACAGGATTACGGATGACATGATTACTACAATGGCCATTGCCTGTGATGTAGAGATCAATGAGGGTGATATCGAGGAACGCTATGAGGCGCTGAAAGTCTGCCTTCTCACGTTGGAGCGGTATGAGTGCAACCGGCTGAGGTGACCCCGGCGCAGAGGATGCGGCGCCATCTTTCTGGCAGGTTCCCTTTAAATGCGGGATTCAGGATCGTAGCAGGACTGGGCAGGAGGCGGCATATGGCATATGAACTTGACAGTAAGATGGTGATTGGAGTCTCATCGCGGGCATTATTTGACCTGACAGTGGAAAACGGGATTTTTGAGCAGCAGGGACTGGAAGCATACTGCAGGTACCAGAGGGAGCATGAGCAGGATATTCTCAGGCCGGGACCTGGATTTCGGCTGGTCAGGTCGCTGCTGAAGCTGAACACATACAGCCCGGAGAGGAACCTGGTGGAGGTCATTGTCATGTCCCGCAACAGTCCCGACTCCTCCCTGAGGGTGTTCAACGCCATATCCCATTACGGCCTGGATATTACACGTTCCGTTCTGGTAAGCGGGGCATCTCTGGCTCCGTACCTGGCGGCCTTCCATACGGATCTGTTTCTTTCCGCCTATGAGGATGATGTGCAGAGCGCCATTGACAGCAAAATAGCGGCGGGGATTATCTGTACGGAACCCAGGTCCCATAATACAGCCGCCCGGATTCTTCAGGGACCCGGATCCCAGGCACAGGTGATTCCCATGCCGGCAGGGGGCGGGCGGAAGGATACAAAGCAGGAGGATGGATTTCAGATCCGTATTGCCTTTGACGGGGATGCAGTGCTTTTCACGGATGAGTCGGAGATGATTTTCAAGGAGAAGGGCCTGAGCGCATTTGAAGAAAATGAGAGAATACATGCAAGGGAGCCTTTGGCGGAGGGGCCTTTTGCCCAGTTTCTGAAGAAGCTTTCGGATCTGCAGAGGGAGCTCGGGCCGGAGAACTGTCCCATCAGGACGGCGCTGGTCACATCCAGGAGTGCCCCTGCCCATGAGAGGGTGATCCGTACCATGAGGGCATGGAATGTCAGGGTGGACGAAGCATTTTTTCTGGGTGGCCTGGACAAGCGGGATGTGCTGAAGGCTTTTGGGGCACAGATTTTTTTTGACGACCATCCAGTGCATACTGCCAGCGCCGCACAGTCCGTACCGGCAGCCAGGGTTCCCTATTCCAGGGCGACCGGAGGACAGTCGGTCCGGGCGCTGTAGATTCCGCGGGAGAAGGACGCATTTTGAACGGAGTGGAGAGAGACATGGAATACGGGCATATTGTGAAAGGGCGCTTTCTGGAGCGCCCCAACCGGTTTATTGCAAAAGTGATGGTGGGGGACAGCATCGAAACGGTGCATGTCAAGAACACCGGCAGGTGCCGGGAACTGCTCCGGAAGGAGGCTGCCGTATATTTGGAGAAAAGCAGTAATCCAAAGCGTTCCACTGCCTATGACCTGGTGGCGGTGGAAAAGAACGGGCGTATGATTAATATGGACTCACAGGCTCCCAACAGGGCAGTTGAAGAATGGCTGCGCAGCGGGGGGCTTTTTTCGGATGTGGTATTGGTTAAGCCGGAGGTTACTTATGGAAATTCCCGTTTTGATTTCTATATTGAAACCGCGGCGGAAAAAATATTTATGGAAGTTAAGGGGGTCACCCTGGAGGAGGACGGGGTGGTGCGTTTTCCGGATGCGCCGTCGGAACGGGCGGTGAAGCATGTGGAGGAACTGGCGGCGGCAGCCCGGGCAGGATACCGGGTTTTTGTAATGTTTGTCATCCAGATGGAGGATGTAAAGTATTTTACGCCCAACCGTGACACTCATCCCCGCTTTGCCCAGGCGCTCTGCCGGGCGGCGGAGGAAGGCGTGGAAGTTCTGGCATATGACTGCAGGGTCACTGCCGCGTCCATGGCAGTGGGCAGGCCGGTGCCGGTGGTTTTGGATCCGGAGACCGGACTTCATGAAACCTTTAGAAATTCATTAGGAAAGTATAAGGACGGGTACATTTCCATTCCCCTTTTAAAATGGTATGATAAGAACAGACGTGTTCTGCCCTGGAGGGAAGATCCCTCTCCCTACCGGGTCTGGGTATCGGAGATTATGCTGCAGCAGACCAGGGTGGAAGCGGTGAAACCCTATTTTGAACGTTTTATGAAGGCATTTCCGGACATTGCGGCCCTGGCAGGGGCAGAGGAAGAGATGCTTTTGAAAATGTGGGAGGGCCTTGGCTATTACAACCGGGCGAGAAATATGCAGAAGGCGGCGATCCGGATACAGGAAGAGTTCGGGGGAAGGATGCCGGATACCTGCGAAGGGCTGCTTACCCTTCCCGGAATCGGAAGCTATACGGCGGGGGCCATTGCTTCCATCGCCTTTCACAGGGCGGTTCCGGCTGTGGACGGCAACGTTCTGCGGGTGCTGGCCAGACTGCGGAAGGACTGCCGCGCGGTTACGGACGGCAGAGTCAGGCAGGCGGTGGAGGGTGAGCTGAGGGAGATCATGCCAAAGGACCGTCCTGGCGACTTTAACCAGGCATTGATGGAAATCGGAGCCTGTGTGTGCGTCCCGGGCGGAGCCCCGCTTTGCGGCAAATGTCCCCTTAAACATATATGTATGGCCCACAAGGCAGGGGAGGAACAGGAATATCCCCGTAAAAAGCCGAAAAAGCCCCGGGTGACCGAGAACCGGACAGTGCTTGTGGTAATGGATGAGAGCCGTGCGGCCATAAGGAAGCGCCCCGGGAAAGGCCTTCTGGCAGGTATGTACGAGTTTCCTTCCATGGAGGGACTGCGAACGGCGGAAGAAGTGGTGGCATATCTGGCGGAAAACGGGCTGAAGGTGCTGCGTGTCCTGCCGTTGGAGGAAGCCAGGCATATTTTCACCCACAGGGAATGGCATATGACAGGGTATATGGTCAGGGTGGACGAGTTGGAGCCCGGACGGGGGGAGGGGGAGACAGCGGACTGGCTGTACATTGAGCCGGAAGAGACCCGGGACAGGTATCCCATTCCCTCGGCCTTTGCGGCGTATACGAAATATCTGAATATTAAGCTTGGAAAGGACAGATATGACTTAGAATAGGGTTTTTCGGAAATACTGGAGTGGTACTGGAATAGGAGGTTTGAGAGAGTGAAACTGTTGTCGATAACAATTCCCTGCTACAATTCTGAAGCATACATGGAAAAGTGTGTGGATTCCCTTCTGGCGGGGGGTGAGGATGTGGAAATCATTATAGTGGATGACGGATCCCAAGACAGGACGGCCGAGATTGCCGACCGGTATGCCGCAGATTACCCTGCCATTGTGAAGGCAGTGCATCAGGAGAACGGGGGACATGGAGCCGCTGTCAATACGGGCATCCGTAATGCGGAAGGGCTGTATTTCAAGGTGGTGGACAGTGACGACTGGGTGAAAAAGGAAGCTTACCTGCAGGTGTTGGACATCCTGAGGGAATTGGCAGGGGGGGCTCATGCCCTGGACATGCTGGTCTGCAATTTCGTCTATGAGAAAGAGGGGGAGAAGCGGAAAAAGGTAATGCGTTACCGCCATATACTTCCGGAGGGAAAGCTTTTTACCTGGGAGGACTGCCATCATTTTGCCAAAGGACACTATATCCTGATGCATTCGGTGATTTTCCGCACCAGGCTGTTGCGGGAATGCGGCCTGGAACTGCCGGAGCATACCTTTTATGTGGACAACCTGTATGTCTTTGAACCGCTGCCCTTTGTGAAGAATATGTACTATCTTGACGTGAACCTGTACCGCTACTATATCGGCAGGGGAGACCAGTCCGTAAACGAAGAGGTGATGATCTCCCGTATTGACCAGCAGATCAGGGTAAATAAGATCATGATCGACTATTTTGTGGACAGAAAGCAGGATATTTTGAAGAATAAGCGCCTGTACCAGTATATGCGCAATTACCTTGAAATTATTACCACAGTGTCTTCTGTTCTTCTGATCCGGTCCGACACGGAGGAGAACCTGGGGAAAAAGGCGGAACTGTGGAAATACCTGAAGGGAAAGGACAAGGGGCTGTATATATGGCTGAGACACGGTATTATGGGAAGCACCATGAACCTGCCGGGACGCAGCGGGCGGAGGATTTCCGTGGGAGGTTACAAGATCTGCCAGAAAATATTTAAATTTAACTGACGGTTTTCCGGACATGAAAACTGCCCCTCAGGCAATGGGCCGGAAGGGCAGTTTTCATGAAATATTTCGTTCACCAGGCCCAGGCCTTCCTTTTCGGCCTGTCAGGCAGAAATCCGCTTTTTCATCCTGCGCTGCATCCTGGCTGCCATGACTGCATCCCTCCTGTATACCAGGGTATACATTACGGTTCCCAGTGCAATGGCCGTAACCACATCGAATACCGAGTGCTGTTTGATAAACATGGTGGACAGGATAATGGAAAATGCCAGGATGCCCGAACTGATCCGCAGTCCCTTCCTGTTCGCAAGTTGCCCGCTGCGCATGACGGCAAAATGCGCTCCCATGGAGTTGTACACATGGATGCTTGGCCAGAGGTTTGTGGGCGTGTCAATCCCCCATAGAAGGGTGACCGCTTGAGTAAAAATGTTGTCTCTGGGCATCTGGGCGAGCCTCAGGTGGTGGCCGTTGGGCCATAAGGTGGATATAATCAGGAAAATTGTCATGCCCGTGAACAGAAAGGCACAACATTTATAAAAATCCTGCCTGTTTTTAAAAAAGAGGAACAAAACCACCACTGCCACATAGGCAAACCATAAAAAGTAAGGGATAACAAATATCTCACAGAACGGAATGTAATCATCCGCGGCAACATGGATGATGCTGTAATCCCGCCGGTTTCGCTCTTCCAGCCATGCGAACCATGTGAGGTAGAGGGGCATGTAGATCAGCAGTGGAATTCCGTGCCGGTATTTCACATAAAGTTCCTTTAATGTCTTCATTTTCTCAGATCAATCCTTTCCTTATTACTCCTCGAATCTTCAGTAAGTCCGTTCAGCGTCCACGCGGTATGTCCATTCAACATGTCCGGTTAAATCCGGGTGTTCATTGTCTCCAACCACTTGTATAGTATACCTTCCTGAAAATAAAAATCAATCTTTTTTTGGACTTCTTAAGTATTCTTTAGAAATTATTAATCAGTACAGGATTTTGATGGCGTCTTTTTCGCAGGACACGGAAATGCGGCAGCTCCTGCGCGTGACCTCGCCGTCTGTGTGGACCCAGAGAGGCGCGCTGGTCTCAATGGCCAGTTCCCTGACCCTGTAGGGTGTGATGCCTTTAAAACGGTAATGTTTTCCCCTGAAGGCAGTGGGCAGGGCAAACAGGATTAAAAGTTTTGGCAGGTCTCCCACCGCGCAGATATTCAGGAAACCGTCCTGGGGATCCGCGTCGGGGGCAAACATAAAGCCGCCGCCTTCGAAACGGTGGATCATGCAGGCGGTGAAAAGCATGTTTCCGATATCCGCAGGTTCCCCGTTTTCCAGGATCAGCTTGCCGGAAACGGCCATGGATGTAAAAAGCTGCTTCAGCGCGATGCCCAGGTAAGTCAGTTTGCCCAGGCCCAGCCGGTTCATGGCATGTTTGATCCTGGAATGAAAGGCCTCCTCACAGACTCCCGCATCAAAACCGATGCCGCAGCTGACGGAAAATCTGCGGGTTTCGCCGTCCGGATAGGTCAATATGCCTAAATCCATGGGATGGGGCTTCCCGGAAGACAGGATCAGGTCCAGGGCCTGGGCAGGGTTCCTGGGAATCTTCAGGTCCCTTGCAAGGTCATTGCTTGATCCGGTTGGAATATAGCCCAGGGTGACCCTGGAAGTGTCTTTAAAACCCTGCAGCGCTTCGTTTACCGTGCCGTCGCCGCCCAGTATGATAATGTTAAGTTCCCCTGCCGTTTCGGAAGAGATATTGCCCGCAAGCCGGACGGTATCCCCGGGTTTTTCCGAAAAATAGGCCCGGAAGGGGATGTTTGCGGCCTCCAGCGCGGGCCTGATGCTGCTGTCCCATATCTGCAGGCCCCTGCCGGAGCGGGAGGCCGGATTGATAATAATGTGAAACATGGCGTAACCTCATCTTTCGTTTTTATATGTCTATTCTGTATATTTATTCTGTCTGGTTCATTCTATTTGAATTATTCTATTTGAATTATTCTATTTAAATTATTCGGCCTGAATTATACCGGCTGATTATTCCGGAAACCGGTTTTTATTTTAACAGCGGAAGGGAAATTCGTAAACCCTGATGTACAAAATTTTACGAAATATTATAAAAAAGCATTCAAAACTAACAAAAATGGCGCTTTGGGACGGATTGGGCCGAATTTTTTGTTTGCATTCTATCTTTTGTATGATATAATCGAACCATGTGTCAGACAAAGGCATGTAATACAGGCAGTTTTAAATGCAATACGAACGGCTGCAGGCAGTACGGGCAGCTGTAAATGGAGATAGGCTGGCCGGATAATGTCAGCGGGAACCGGAAAAGACAGACATGGCAAACAAGGAAAACGGGAATGGAGGATATGTGAATGTATTCGTTGGACGAAGTAAGGAAAGTGGATTCGGAAATCGCACAGGCCATTGAGGATGAGCGGGAGAGGCAGAACAGCCATATTGAACTGATCGCATCGGAGAACTGGGTGAGCAAAGCTGTGATGGCTGCCATGGGGAGCCCCCTGACGAACAAGTACGCGGAAGGGTATCCGGGTAAGAGGTATTACGGGGGATGCGAGTGCGTGGACGTGGTGGAAAATCTCGCCATCAGCCGGGCCAAGGAGCTGTTTGGCTGTGAGTACGCCAATGTACAGCCCCATTCCGGCGCCCAGGCCAACATGGCGGTGCAGTTCGCGGTGTGCAAACCCGGTGACACCATCATGGGAATGAACCTGGATCACGGCGGACACCTGACTCACGGAAGCCCTGTGAACATGTCCGGAAAATATTTCCATATCGTCCCCTACGGCGTAAACGACGACGGATTCCTTGACTATGACGCTCTGAGGAAGACCGCCCTGGAGGCAAGGCCGAAGATGATCATCGCAGGGGCCTCGGCCTATGCCAGAACCATAGATTTCGCCAAATTCCGCGAAGTGGCCGACGAGGTGGGCGCGGTGCTGATGGTGGATATGGCCCATATTGCCGGCCTGGTGGCTGCAGGACTCCATCCCAGCCCCATCCCTTACGCGGACGTGACCACCACAACCACCCACAAGACCCTCAGAGGGCCCAGGGGCGGAATGATCCTATCCAGCAAAACGGTAAACGATAAATATAATTTCAACAAGGCAATCTTCCCCGGCATCCAGGGCGGGCCCCTGATGCATGTCATCGCTGCCAAGGCGGTCTGCTTTAAGGAGGCGCTGACGGATGAGTTTAAGCAGTATCAGAAGAACATCATCGACAATGCCCGGGCGCTCTGCAAGGGGCTTCTGGACAGGGGGGTGAAGATCGTGTCCGGCGGTACGGACAACCATCTGATGCTGGTGGACCTGAGAGACTGCGGCATTACCGGAAAGGCGGCGGAGAAGCTTTTGGATGCGGCCCATATCACCTGCAACAAGAATACCATTCCCAACGATCCCCAGTCCCCGTTTGTGACAAGCGGCATCCGCCTGGGTACTCCGGCTGTCACATCCAGAGGCATGGACACGGCAGATATGGACAGGATCGCTCAGGCGATTGCGCTTGTCCTAAAGGGCGGCGAGGAGAAGATTCCGGAGGCTTATGGCATTGTGCAGACCCTGACGGAAAAGTATCCACTGGTGGGATAGGGGATCCCGTGAGGGTTCCGGAACAACATGGAAAAAGGGCATCCTTACGCCGGGTTTCATCGGGCAGGGGAAGTTTCGAAGCGGCGGCATGCCGGTTTAGAAGCAAAACCATGTACCGGCGGGCAAAGGGACGGATGCAGAACTGAGCGGAACAGGAGAGAACAATGGCAAATGTAGCAGTGCTGGGATATGGAACCGTAGGCAGCGGCGTTGTGGAGGTGCTTGAGCGCAATAAGGCGGAAATACGGAAAAATGCCGGCGAGGAGATAAGCGTAAAATATATTCTGGATCTGAGGGACTTTCCCGGGGATCCTTTTGAGGACAGGGTAATCCATGATTTCAACAGGATACTGGAGGATGACGAGATCCAGGTAGTCTGTGAGGTCATGGGCGGCGTGGGCGCCGCCTACCAGTTTACAAAGCAGTGCCTTATGGCGGGAAAAAGCGTGTGCACTTCCAACAAAGAGCTGGTGGCGAGGCATGGAACCGAGCTTCTGGCGTTGGCCAGGGAGAAGTGCTGCAATTATATGTTTGAGGCCAGCGTGGGGGGAGGAATCCCTATTATACGGAATATCCACAATTCCTACACGGCGGAGCAGATTCGGGCCGTGACGGGTATTTTAAACGGAACCACCAACTATATTCTGTCGAAAATGGAGACGGAGCACGCGGACTACACAGAAGCCTTAAAACAGGCCCAGGAACTGGGATACGCCGAGCGCAGTCCGGAGGCGGACGTGGAGGGGCATGACGCCTGCCGTAAGGCGGCGATCCTCTCTGCCCTTGTGACCGGCAGGGAGGTGGATACGGAGCGGATTTACACGGAGGGGATCAGCGGTGTAAAACCGGCTGATTTTGAATTTGCGGCGGGAAACGGCATGACCATCAAACTGTTGGCGGTGTGCCGCATCCTGGAAGACGGGAAACTGTCTGCCATGGTTGCTCCCTTTATGCTTTCCGGAAACCATCCCCTGGCTTCAGTGGGGGATGTGTTCAACGGCGTGCTTGTCAGCAGCAATATGTTGGGTGACACCATGTTTTACGGGCGTGGGGCAGGCAAGCTTCCCACTGCCAGCGCCGTGGTCGCCGACGTGGTAGACTGTGTGCAGAACAGGGGCAGGTCCGTGATGGCGGGCTGGGGCTGCGGGAAAGCCGAAATGGCCGATATTGAGGAGTGCGAGAGGCTTTTTTATGTCAGGACGGCAGCGAATGCCTTTGGAACGGCGGCTAAGGCCTTCGGCCTGAATGCGGAGCATATCGCCCGGCAGGAGTGTCTGCGGGACGGAGAGTACGGATTTATCACACCGGTGATGAAGGAAAAGGATTTCCGGGGGAAATGTCTGGAACTGGGAGATGTAATCCTGAGCAGGATTCGTGTGATGTAAGACGGGGCAGAAAAACGTCTGTGCGATTCCTGAAAAGAATATGGCGGTGAGGAGTGAGAGAATGTCTAAGGTGGTAAAATTCGGCGGGAGCTCCCTGGCGAGCGCGGAGCAGTATAAGAAGGTGGGGGATATTATCCTTGGCGACAGGGACAGGAGGTATGTGGTGCCCTCCGCCCCGGGAAAGCGCTTCAGGGGCGACACGAAAGTGACGGATATGCTTTATGCCTGTTATGACCTGGCGGAGGCCGACAAAGATTTTGAGAAGGCCCTGTCCAATATACAGGAAAGATACCGGGAGATCGTGGAGGGCCTGGGGCTTTCCGTGGATCTGGAGGGGGAATTTCAGGTCATCAGGGAAAATTTCGGGAAGAAGGCAGGAAGCAATTACGCGGCATCCCGGGGGGAATATCTCAACGGGATCATTCTGGCTGCGTATCTGGGGTTTGAATTTATCGACGCGGCGGAGGTGATCTGCTTTGACCAGGAGGGGACGTTTGACCAGGAGAGGACCAATAAGATGCTTGCGCCCAGACTGGCCCGGTGCGACTATGCGGTGATTCCCGGTTTTTACGGAGCCCTGCCGGACGGGACGGTGAAGACGTTTTCCAGGGGTGGTTCCGACATAACGGGATCCATCGTGGCCAGGGCGGCCCAGGCGGACGTATATGAGAACTGGACGGATGTGTCGGGTTTTCTGGTTGCAGATCCCACCATCATCAAAAACCCGAAGAGGATCGACGTGATCACATACAGGGAGCTGAGGGAGCTTTCCTACATGGGGGCGGGGGTGCTCCACGAGGATTCCATTTTCCCGGTGCGCCAGGACAATATCCCCATCAACATAAGGAACACCAACGAGCCGGAGGACAAGGGTACCTGGATTGTGGGGAGCACCTGCCAGAAGTCCAAATACGTCATCACAGGAATCGCAGGCAAGAAGGGGTTCTGCTGCGTCAATATTGAGAAGGACCAGATGAACAGCGAGATCGGCTTCGGCCGAAAAGTCCTGGGGGCTTTTGAAGAAAACGGAATTTCGTTTGAACATATCCCTTCCGGCATTGATACTCTGACCGTGTTCGTACACCAGGATGAATTTATGGATAAGGAACAGAAGGTGGCATCCTGCCTTTACAGGGTGGCGAAGCCCGACGCCATCGAGATCGAGGCGGATCTGGCGCTGATTGCCGTGGTGGGGCGGGGCATGAAGTCCACCAGGGGAACGGCGGGAAGGATATTCTCCGCCCTTGCCCACGCCAATGTCAATGTGAAGATGATCGACCAGGGTTCTTCAGAGCTCAATATTATCATCGGAGTGGCCAACGACGACTTCGAGACCGCCATCAAGGCGATTTACGACATATTTGTGCTGACGAATCTGTAGGGGGACGTTTACTGCAGGGAATGATTTTCTGTGCGCTGTTCCGGTATGAAAAATCCACATTTTCGGGGAGACATATCCTTAAAAATTGTGTGATTTGTAGAAATATCTGGAAATTTGCCAATCTGTGTTGACAGACAGGAAATTGGGCAATATAATTATGTCATCATCCTTCATTGAGATACAGAAGAGACAAAACGCAAAGGGAATAGGATTCATATACAAAAGAGCTGAAATACTTCAGGATGAAGTGGAGGAAAGATAAGGAAATGGACGAAAGTTCATTTCCTATTGTTTTGTATAAAACCTGGGGAAAGCATGGCTTTCAGAGAGGATATCTATGGACAGCAGAGAAGAGCAGCAGCGCAGAAAGCGGGAGGACAGGAAAAAGAGACGGGTCAGAAACCAGATCCTGGCCTATTTGCTGACAACGGTTCTGGTTCTGGCCCTGGCAGCAGGAATCGTATTCGGGGTAAATTCCCTGCTGGCGGCAAGAAAAAATACTGAGGCGGAAAAGCAGGAAGAGCAGCAGGAAAAACAGGAGATGATAGAGGAAATGCTTTCCGAAGAGGAGGAGGGCTTAGCCACGCAGGAACCTGAACCGGAGGCCGTACCGGAGGCATCCCCGGAACCGACCGCCCGGGAGCGGCTGGACGAGATCGTAGATGCGGGAATAGAAGCCATGCCTTTGGAGGACAAGGTGGCGGGATTGTTTATTGTGACTCCGGAAGCCATCACCGGGGTATCCTCCGCAGTACAGGCAGGGGAGGGTACGCAGCAGGCCCTGGCGCGGAATCCCGTGGGCGGTCTGGTTTACTTTGCCCAGAATATCCAGTCTGAGGAACAGCTGCAGGCCATGCTGGAAAATACAGTCCAGTATGCCAATTATCCCCTCTTTCTGGCAGTGGACGAGGAAGGGGGCAGTGTGGCCAGGGTGGCATCCGCGGGTATTGGCCCCGTGACGGATTCGGCGGGGGATATCGGAGCTGCCGGGGATCCGGTTAACGCCTACAACGCAGGAGCGAGTATAGGAAGTACTTTGGCGGGGCTTGGCTTTAACGTGGATTTTGCGCCCGTGGCGGACCTGGCAAATGTGGAAGGAAGCATTATGGAGGGAAGGTCCTACGGTTCCGATGCGGATGCGGTATCCGGATTTGTGGCTTCCATGGTAAAGGGACTGAGGGAACAGAAGGTGGCGGCATGCCTGAAGCATTTTCCGGGCATTGGAAGCACCAGCCAGGATACCCACCAGGGGATGGCCTCCACGGACCGGACGGAGGAACAGTTCAGGGCTGAAGAGCTGACGGTATTCCAGGCGGGAATTGACGCAGGGGCAGATATGGTCATGGTGGGGCATATGTCGGCTCCGGGTCTTACCGGGGATAACGAACCATGCATTTTCTCGCGCAGGCTGGTGACGGAGATTCTCAGGGAGGAAATGGGATTTGAGGGCGTCATTGTGACGGATGCCCTGAACATGTCCGCCATATCGGAATATTACGGAGCGGATGAGGCCGCCATTATGGCCCTTCTGGCAGGCTGCGACATGCTGCTGATGCCGGAGGACTATGAACTGGCTTACAATGGAGTTCTGGAGGCGGTTGGGGAAGGCAGTATTTCGGAAGAGAGGATTGACGATTCCCTGAGGAGGATTTACAGGATCAAATATGCGGACAGGATTAAGCCGTAACTTTTCGGGGCGGGGAGAAAATCTGCCATAAATACATATGGATTTCCGCCATTTCCATGGGGAAGGGGAAGGGAAAGGGGCTGTCTCGTCACAGTCCCTTATTTGCGCGCATCAGCTGCTGTGAACGGCAAAGCCGTGAACAATAACGGTTTCGGGGTATTCCGGCGTTTTTTTAAATTAGGGGTGGTAGAAATGCGTAAATTAGAGTAAAATAAAAGGGAATATCAGCCTGAAGGCAGTTGGATGAGGAGGAGCAGCAGGATGAGGCTTTTGGAGTTGTTGGATAAAGTAGATTATAAATGTATACAGGGGTCTGTCGATGCAGAGGTATCCGCGGTAATATATGATTCCAGAAAAAGGATAATGCCGGGATGCCTTTTTATCTGCATTGAAGGTACAAAATTTGACGGACACGGCGCAGCGGCATCAGTTGCGGAAGCGGGAGCCGGGGTATTGCTTGTGTCCCATCCGGTGGAGGGGGTTTCCGAAATGGATGTGACCGTAATCCAGGTGGAGGACACCCGGTATGCCATGGCATTTATCTCCGCGGCCTGGTTCGGGCATCCGGCAGAGAAGCTAAAAGTAATCGGCATTACGGGTACAAAGGGCAAGACGACCACCACGTACATGGTGAAATCCATTCTGGAGAATGCAGGGTTCAGGGTTGGGCTGGTGGGTACCATAGAGACGATTATCGGGGAAGAGCGCATCCATTCGGACAATACCACTCCGGAGTCCTGGCTGCTGCAGGAGATATTTGCCAGGATGGCGGAGGCGGGACTGGATACCGTGGTCATGGAGGTGTCCTCTCAGGCCCTGAAGCTTCACAGAACCCAGGGTTTTGTGTTTGACTACGGCATTTTTACCAATCTGGAACCGGACCATATCGCGCCCGGGGAACATGCGGATTTTGAGGAGTATATGGCCTGCAAGGGGCGTCTGTTCAGGCAGTGCAGGGTGGGGATCGTCAACGGGGACGATATTCACACGGAGAAGCTTCTGCAGGGGCACACCTGTGAACTGGAGACTTATGGGACAGGGGAAAACTGCATGCTTCGCGCCGACGGCCTGGAACTCGTGCAGAATCAGGGAGAGCTGGGAGTGAATTTTCATGTTACCGGACTGATGGATTTCCATGCGCACATGCCGGCTCCCGGACGGTTCAGCGTATACAACGCCCTGTGCGCGATTGCCATATGCCGGCATTTCCAGGTGGGGGCCGCGGATATCAGGACGGCGCTGTCAGGCGTCCATGTTAAGGGGCGCATAGAGAGGGTCAGGATTTCCGATAAGTTTACGCTTCTGATTGATTATGCACATAATGCTATGGCGTTGGAGAGCCTTCTGTCCACCCTGAAGGAGTACAGGCCGGGGAGGCTGGTGTGCCTCTTCGGATGCGGAGGCAACCGCTCCAGGCAGAGACGTTTCGAGATGGGGGAGGTCAGCGGCAGGCTGGCGGACTTTACCGTCATTACCTCTGACAATCCCCGTTTTGAGGAACCCCGGAATATTATTGAGGATATCAAAAAAGGGATTGGAAAAACCAGCGGAAAATATGTGGAAATCTGCGACAGAAGGGAAGCCATTGCCTATGTGATATCACATGCGGAGGAAGGGGATCTGATCGTCCTGGCGGGAAAGGGGCATGAGGACTATCAGGAGATTCGCGGCGTGAAATACCCCATGGACGAGAGAGTGATCATCCGGGAGCTGTTGGACCAGGGACTGGAACATATATAAGCCTGCGGGGCAGGGAGGGTTATATACAGGAACCGGAGGAAGACCATGAGTGAGCTTTATGCAGACATTATAGTAGATATATCCCACGAAAAACTGGATAAGCCGTTTCAATACCGTGTGCCGGACAGGCTCCGGGACAGGCTGGAGACAGGAATGTGCGTGGAAGTCCCCTTTGGGAACGGCAATAAAACAGTCAGGGGTTACTGTATCGGCATGGACAGCACATGCCGGTTTGACCCTCGTAGAATTAAGGAGATAGGCGGGATCGTCCGGGAAGGAGTGGGGATCGAGGATAAAATGATCGCCCTGGCCGGATGGATCAGGAAAAATTACGGTTCTACCATGATACAGGCCCTGAAGACGGTTCTGCCGGCCAGGCGGTCTGTCAAAAAACTGGAACACAGGATGATTCAGCGGGTTCTGGGAAGGGAAGAACTCATTTCCCTAATGGGTGAAAGTATGCGGAAGAAGCAGACAGCCAGGGAGAGGCTGCTGCGGGAGCTGGCAGAGCAGGAGACTATCCCCTATGAATGGGTCACCGGAAAACTGGGAGTATCGGCCCAGACCGTGGCCGGCCTGGAAAAGGCGGGGGTGGTCAGGATTCTCAGGACACACTCCCTGCGCAATCCGGTCAGGGTGCAGGGCAGTGAAGAGCCGGGAAAGAGCCTGAGCGAGGCGCAGCTGCGGATTGTGAGGGAAGTGATGGAGGATTTCGACAGGGGGAATCCGGATACCTATCTGCTGCACGGGATTACCGGGAGCGGCAAGACGCTTGTGTATATGGAGCTTGTCAGCGAAATGGTTGCCCGGGGCAGGCAGGCTGTAGTGCTGATACCGGAGATTGCCCTGACTTACCAGACGCTGCTCAGGTTTTACACAAAGTTTGGAGACAGGGTCAGCGTCATGAATTCAAGCCTGTCTCCCGGGGAAAAATATGATCAGTGCGAGAGGGCCAGAAACGGAGAGATTGATGTGATCATAGGTCCGCGTTCCGCCCTGTTTACCCCATTTCCCAGTCTGGGGATCATCATACTGGACGAGGAACATGAAGGCAGCTATAAAAGCGAATCGACTCCCAAGTACCATGCCAGGGAGACCGCCCTGGAGATAGCCAGGATGCATGGGGCCAGTGTGATGTTGGGCTCGGCCACGCCTTCCCTGGAGGCTTATTACCGGGCGGAGGTGGGGGAGTACAAACTTTTTGTCCTGAAGGAAAGACTTACGGGAAGCCTGCCGGAAGTCCATGTGGTGGATTTGCGGCAGGAGCTGAAGGAGGGAAACCATTCCATTTTCAGCAGAAAGCTGCAGGAACTGCTCAGGGACAGATTTTCCAGAAAAGAACAGAGCATTCTGTTTCTGAACAGGCGGGGATATGCCGGATTTGTTTCCTGCCGTTCCTGCGGACATGTGATGAAGTGCCCCCACTGCGACGTGTCGCTCTCAGAACATGGGGGAGGAAGGCTGATGTGCCATTACTGCGGCTACAGTGAACCGGCGCCCCGGATATGTCCGCGCTGCGGGTCAAAGTATATCAGCGGATTCCGTGCCGGCACCCAGCAGGTGGAGGAGAAGCTGGGGCAGATGTTTCCTGAAATGCGGGTGCTGCGTATGGATGCGGATACCACCAGGAACAAGGGCAGTTACCAGAAAATATTGTCCGCTTTTTCCAACGGTGAGGCGGATGTGCTAATCGGCACACAGATGATCGTGAAGGGTCATGATTTTCCAAAAGTGACCCTGGTTGGGGTGCTGGCGGCGGACCTGTCCCTGAATGTGGGCGACTACCGTGCCGGGGAGAGGACATTCCAGCTTCTCACACAGGCCGTCGGCAGGGCGGGAAGGGGAGAGCTGCCCGGGGAGGCGGTAATCCAGACCTATCAGCCGGACCACTACGCGGTGATGCACGCCGCCAGCCAGAATTATGAGAGATTTTATGGGGAGGAGATCATATACCGAGAAATGGTGGGATATCCCCCGGTATCCAATCTGCTAGCAGTGCAGGTCTTTGCAAGGTCAAATGAGGCAGGAGCCGCCCTGGCAGAGAACCTGGCCCGCACAGTGAGGAGGGACTGCGGCGCGGCGGATGCCCCACCGGTCCAGGTTATGGGCCCGGCGCCGGCATCCATCGGCAGAATTAATGATATTTTTAGATTTGTGTTCTATGTGAAAAGCCCAAAATATGGTAAACTGATACAGATAAAGGATATGCTGGAGGATGGAATGCGCCGTCAGCCCCTCGGGGAGGATCTGACAGTACAGTTTGATTTCAATCCCGTACATATCATGTAAGGGTAAGAGAGCGGTATCATGGGAAGGGAAACGGAACTATAAACAGTTTCGCTTCCGATGATGCCGGAAGGAAATAGCGGCTGCGGGCTGTGCAGACGGGATTTTCTTCCAGAGAGCGGTATCATGGGAAGGGAAACGGAACTATAAACAGTTTCGCTTCCGATGATGCCGGAAGGAAATAGCGGCTGCGGGCTGTGCAGACGGGATTTTCTTCCAGAGAGCGGTATCATGGGAAGGGAAACGGAACTATAAATAAGAAAGGACGAGAAAATGGCAATCAGGAATATACGGGAAATAGGGGAAGAAGTGCTGGGGAAGAAATGCAGAATGGTGACGGAAATGACTCCGCGCATAAGAGAACTGATCGAGGATATGCTGGATACCATGTACGAGGCAAACGGTGTGGGACTGGCGGCCCCCCAGGTGGGCGTGCTCAAACGGATCGTGGTCATTGACACCACGGGGGAGGATCCCCATATCCTCATCAATCCCAGAATCGTGGAGACCAGCGGGGAACAGACCGGCCAGGAGGCATGCTTAAGCGTGCCGGGCAAGACCGGGCAGGTCACCCGTCCGGGCTATGTCAAGGCGGTGGCGCTTGACGTCAATATGAAGGAATTTGAACTGGAGGGTACCGAACTTCTTGCCCGGGCCATCTGTCATGAACTTGACCATCTGGACGGACATCTCTATGTTGAGAAGGTGGAAGGACCGCTTCAGGATGCCGTAAACGAGGAAGAAGGGTGAATAATATATGAAAATTGTATTTATGGGGACTCCCGAGTATGCCAGGGCCGCTCTGGAAGCCCTGATTGGGGCAGGGCATGAAATCTTGGCAGTGGTGACGCAGCCTGACAGATCCAGGGGAAGGAGCAGGACCCTGGTGCCGCCGCCGGTAAAAATCTGTGCCGAAAAGTATGGGATTGACGTTCTGCAGCCCCGGCGCATCAGGAAACCGGAGGCGGTGGCGGCCCTGAGGCAGTATCCGGCGGATGTGTATATTGTGGCGGCTTTCGGGCAGATTTTATCCCAGGAGATCCTGGATATTCCCCCTTTTGGCTGCCTGAATATTCATGCCTCCCTGCTTCCCAGGTACAGGGGGGCATCCCCCATCCAGCATGCAATTCTGTACGGGGAGGAGAAGACCGGGGTCACCATCATGCAGATGGATGCCGGGATAGACACAGGCGATATGCTCTATAAGAAGGAGACTGCCATTTCTCCCCGGGATGATTACGAGACGCTTCATGACAGACTGGCGGTTCTGGGAGGGGAGGCCATCAGGGAGGCGCTGGCCGTTTTGGAGCAGGGAAAACTGGTTCCCGTGAAACAGGAGGAGGAGCTGAGCTGTTATGCACCCATGATCAGCAAGGAGATGGGAGCCATCGATTTTACACAGGATGCCCGGAACGTGGACCGCAGAATAAGGGCCATGACCCCCTGGCCCAGCGCCTATACGGACTATCAGGGGAAACAGCTGAAGATATGGAAGGCGGAGCCCGCGTATGCGGTGAATGTATTTGGACGGATTCCCGGGGAGATCCTTCAGACAGACAGGGACTGTGTGACTGTGGCCGCCGGGGAGGGAGTCCTGCGCATTTATGAGCTTCAGCTGGAAGGAAGGAAAAGGATGACGGCCCATGATTTCCTTCTGGGCGTGAGAATGCAGCCCGGGGAAGTGCTCGGGGTATCGGGAAAGGAGCGATGAAGAATGGGGATGTATTATTGGGATCCTACCTATGCGCTTGTGCTGATCGGCATGCTGCTGTGCCTGGGAGCCAGCGCCATGGTGAACAGTGCCATGGGAAAATACAGCAGGGTGCGCAACAGCAGCGGAATAACCGGGGCGGATGCCGCCAGGCGTATCCTGAACAACGAGGGACTTTATAATGTGCAGATTGAGTGCCTGAAGTCCGGCAGCGGGGACCACTATGATCCCCGCACCAACACAGTGCGGCTCTCCTATGACAATTATAACCAACCGTCGGTGACTGCGGTGGGGGTTGCGGCCCATGAGTGCGGGCATGCCATACAGCACGCAAAGGGATATGCGCCACTGAATATCCGGTCCGCCCTTGTGCCTGTGGCAAATATCGGCAGCCGTCTGGGGCTGCCCATCATTCTGGTGGGTGTCCTTTTAAGCTGGAACCAGGTACTGATCCAGATCGGTATCTGGACATTTGCCCTTGCCGTGCTGTTTCAGCTGGTGACGCTGCCGGTGGAGTTTAACGCGTCAGCCAGGGCAGTGGCTAAGATAGACCAGTACGGGCTGCTCACCACGGAGGAGGCCAGGGGATGCAGAAAGGTGCTTACGGCGGCAGCCATGACATATGTGGCGGCGGCAGCATCTTCCATTCTGCAGCTGCTGCGTCTCGTGCTTCTCTTTGGCGGGAACCGGAGAAGGGACGACTGAATCCGGTATTTATGAAAGCCTGGACACAGGCGGATGGGAGTTGGAATGAATACCCGGGAAATTGTTTTGGATACGCTTCTTGCCCTGGAGAGGGAGGGAGAGTACTCCCACAGACTGGTGAAGGCCGTACTGGATAAATATGACTACCTTCAGGCCAGGGACAGGGCTTTTATCAAGCGGCTGACGGAAGGCACCATTGAGCGCCGGCTGGAACTGGATTATTATCTGAACTGTTATTCCAGTCTGCCTGTGAGGAAGATGAAACCCCTGATACGGTGCCTGATGCGGATGAGCGTGTACCAGATTCTGTATATGGATTCCGTTCCCGACAGTGCGGCCTGCAATGAGGCCTGCAGACTGGCGGCCAGGAGGAAGTTCGGAAATCTGAAGGGTTTCGTAAACGGCGTGCTGCGCAGGATATCCGGCGAAAAAAGTGCGCTGCCCCTGCCGGACAGGGAAAAGGAGCCTGAAAAATATCTTTCCGTGAAATATTCCATGCCCAAGTGGCTGGTGGAGCTGTGGATGGACGAATATGGCAGGGATGTCACGGCAGCGCTTTTAAAGGGGCTGATGGAGATCCATCCCGTTTCCCTGAGGTTTGCCGCCTCTCTGTCCCGGGGGGAGAGGGAGGCGCTTTGCAGGGACATGGAAGGAAGGGGGATGGAGCTGGCACAAAGTCCCTATCTGCCCTATGTCTGTCTGGTGGAAGGACATGGGGAGAATCCGGCCCTTCTTCCGGCTTTTGCAGAGGGAAAATGTACGGTGCAGGATGTGAGTTCCGTGCTGGCAGTGGAAGCTGCGGGCATAAAAGAAGGTGACTTTGTAGTCGATGCCTGTGCCGCTCCCGGGGGAAAGACCATCCTGGCCGCGGAGAAAGCCGGAACCGGCAGGGTGCTTGCCAGGGATGTGTCGGAGGAGAAGGCTGCCCTGATAAGAGAGAATGCAGAACGCATGAGGGCGGAGAATATAGAGCTCCAGGTCTACGACGCCGTCCGCAGGGACGAAGGGCTGGAGGGGAAGGCGGATGTGGTTCTTTTGGATGTGCCCTGCTCGGGGCTGGGGGTCATGGGAAAAAAGCGGGATATCAAATACCGTGTGTCGGAGGAAAACCTGCCGGGACTGGAAGAACTGCAGAGACAGATTGCGGCAGCCTCCGCCGGATATGTGAGGCCGGGGGGCATTCTCCTGTACAGCACATGCACCATTCGGAGGGCGGAGAACGAGGCCATGGTCAGGTATATCACAGAGGAACTTGGATTTGAACCCATGCCGCTGGAAGGCCTTCTTCCGGAGATGTTGTTAAAAGAGAAAGAGGAACTGGAGGAGGCGCGCAGGAAAGCCGGAAAGGAAGAGGCCTGGCTGACGGAGGATGAAAAGAAGGCCTGCATACAGCTGCTTCCGGGGTATATGGGGACAGACGGCTTTTTTATTGCCAGATTCCGGAGACCGCAGCGCTGAGGCAGGTATTCCGGGGGATGGCAGCGGCATGCCGGGGCAGGCAGCCTGGCATTCGTCTGCGAATCCGGTGCCGGAGAAGGCATGCCGGGGCAGGCAGCCTGGTATCTGTCTGCGAATCCGGTGCCGGAGAAGGCATGCCGGGGCAGGCAGCCTGGCGTCCGTCTGTGAATCCTGACTCGGTGCAGGATGAGGAAGGGAATGAATATGGAAAAAAAGGATATAAAATCCCTGACGCTGCCGCAGCTGGAGGAGGAACTGGCCGCCAGGGGGGAAAAGAAGTTTCGCGCCGCGCAGATGTATGACTGGATGCACGTTAAGCTGGCGAGGGGATTTGAGGAAATGACAAATCTGCCGGGCAGTCTGCGGGAAAGATGTAAAAAGGAATATTTCTACACTTCTTTGCGTGCAGTGAATGTCCAGGAGTCAAAAATCGACGGCACCAGAAAATTTCTGTTAGAGCTCCCGGACGGCAATCTGGTGGAGAGCGTGTGGATGAAGTATAAGCATGGGAACAGCGTCTGCATTTCCTCCCAGGTGGGGTGCAGGATGGGGTGCCGTTTCTGCGCGTCCACCCTGGACGGTCTGGAGCGGAATCTTCTGCCTTCGGAGATGCTGGACCAGGTGTACGCCATCACCCTGCTGACCGGGGAGAGGGTGAGCAACGTGGTGGTGATGGGGACAGGGGAACCTCTGGACAATTATGACAATCTGATGGTCTTCCTCCGGATGCTCACGGACGAAAACGGGCTGCACATCAGCCAGAGGAACGTGACCGTGTCCACCTGCGGGCTGGTGCCGCAAATGAGGCGGTTGGCGGAAGAGAAGCTCCAGATTACCCTGGCTCTTTCCCTGCATGCGGCCACGGACGAAAAACGCCGCCGCATAATGCCTATTGCAGACAGATATTCCGTTGCGGAGCTCATGGAGGCGTGCAGATATTATTTTGAGCGCACAGGCAGGCGGATTACCCTTGAATACAGTCTGGCGGAGGGCGTGAACGACGGGGATGAGGATGCGGCGCAGCTAGCGCGCCTGGCGAAGCCGCTGCGCTGCCATGTCAACCTGATCCCCGTGAATCCTGTGAAAGAGTGTGATTTTGCGCGGGCACAGGCCCCGCGGATACGGGCTTTTCAAAATATACTTGAAAAAAATGAAATAAATGGTACTATTAGAAGGGAAATGGGCAGGGACATTGACGGGGCCTGCGGACAGCTGCGGCGTAAGAGGATGTCGGGCCAGAGGGACATTGGAGGAAATGAAGCGTGTTGAAAACGTTTTCCGTGACTAATATAGGAAGAAAGAGAAGATCGAACCAGGATTATGTGTATTCGTCCGAGCAGCCCGTGGGCCGGCTGTCCAACCTGTTCTTGGTGGCGGACGGCATGGGCGGCCACAATGCGGGGGATTATGCGTCGCGCACTGCGGTGGAGACCATCGTGGAGAGAATTGCGGATTCGCCGGAAAGTGACCCTGTGCGCCTTTTTGAGGAGGCCATCCGGGCGGCCAATACCAGAATAAGGGAGTTGGCGTCCGGGGCGGAGGAACTGGAGGGAATGGGAACCACGGTGGTGGCAGCGTCTGTCAGGGACAGGGAGCTTTATGTGGCAAACGTGGGGGACAGCAGGCTGTATGTGGTGAACCGTTTTGAGATACGGCAGATTACCAGGGATCATTCCTGGGTGGAGGAGATGGTCAGAAGGGGCGGCCTGGGAAGGGATGAGGCCAGGAACCATCCTGACAAGAATATCATCACCCGGGCCGTGGGAGCAGAAGATACGGTAAAGGCGGATTTCTTTACTGTGCCCCTTGGGAGAGAGGATGAGATACTGATGTGTACGGACGGACTGACCAATATGCTGGAGGACGGGGAGATCCGTATGATACTGGGCGGGGGCCGTGATATTGTGGAAAAGGCGCAGGAACTTGTCAGGGCAGCCAACGAGAAGGGCGGCAGGGACAATATCAGTGTGATTTTGATCGAACCTTTGAATTAGTGTGAGAATGGAGAGCATATATGGTTAAGATAGGAATGATGATTGGTGACCGTTATGAGGTACTTGAAAAAATCGGCACCGGAGGCATGTCGGATGTATATAAAGCAAAATGCCATAAGCTGAACCGTTTTGTGGCTATAAAGGTTCTCAAGCAGGAATTCAGTGAAAATGCCAATTTTGTGTCGAAATTCCGTACAGAGGCCCAGGCGGCGGCAGGGCTTATGCACCCCAACATCGTAAATGTGTATGATGTGGGCGAGGAGGACGGCATTTACTATATCGTTATGGAACTGGTGGAGGGGATCACCCTCAAGAAATATATCGAAAAAAAGGCCAGGCTGTCCTTTAAGGAGGCGGTCAGCATTGCCATACAGGTGAGCATGGGCATTGAGGCGGCTCACAACAACCATATCATTCACAGGGACATCAAGCCCCAGAATATTATCATATCCAAGGACGGAAAGGTGAAAGTGACGGATTTCGGCATCGCCAAGGCAGCCACCAGCAATACCATCACATCCAACGTGATGGGCTCCGTCCATTATACCTCCCCGGAGCAGGCCAGGGGCGGATACAGCGATGAAAAAAGCGATATTTACTCCCTGGGCATCACCATATTCGAAATGCTCACCGGCAGGGTTCCCTTTAACGGGGAGACCACGGTGGCTATTGCCATCAAGCATATTCAGGAGGAGCTTCCCTCCCCCAAGGAATTCGTGCCCGAGATTCCCAACAGCGTGGAGGGGATCGTGATCAAGTGCTGCCAGAAATCTCCTGACCGCAGGTACCAGAACATGCAGGAGCTGATCGCGGATCTGAAGCAGTCCCTGATGAATCCGGACGAGGATTTTGTAGTACAAAATGACCCTGACATGCAGGCGGGCACCCGCATGATCACCGACAGCGACAGGGAACAGATCAAGCGCAGGGTTGTGTACCAGGACAGGCATTACCGGGATTACGACGAAAGGGAGGAACCCATACGGCTCCGCTCCGATGCGGAGCCGGTATATGAAGAGGAGCCGGAGGGAGAAGAGGACGAGGAGGATTATGACTACAATCCCAGAATGGAGAAGGTGACCACGTTTCTGGCGCTGATCGGCGGGGTGGTCTTCTGTGTGGTCGCCGTCATCCTCGCGGTAAAAGTGTTTGGGGGCAGGAGTACGGGGAACGGGGAATCGGACAGTCCGATCATCACGGAACCGCCTTCGGAGAGTTCCGGCTCATCCTCGGCTGAGGAGATCCCCTATGTAAACATGCCCCGGGTAAAGGGGAAAAGTGTCGAGGAGGCCAGAAACGCGCTGACGGATCTGGGGATCAAATCCGAGGTGAACTACGAGGAGTCGGATACCATCCAGGCCGGGGAGGTGATCAGCGCGGATGTGGAGGAAGGCGCGGAGATTAAGGTGGGAACGACGGTGAAGCTTACTGCCAGCGCCGGTCCCCAGGGCATACCCGTGCCGTCCGTGACGGGAAGCTCCTATGATGAGGCGAATGCCCGGCTGACGCAGCTGGGATTTGCCGTCACAAGGGTGGACGGATATTCCGACGAAGTGGAAGAAGGCATTGTCATGTCCCAGGTGCCTTCCGCGGACACAGAGGTGGCCAAGGGAACCAACATCACTGTGACGGTGAGTCTGGGGAGGGAGAAGATATGGGTTCCGAAACTGCTGGGGCTTTCCGAGCAGGACGGGATTGTTACCGCCGTGGAAGCCGGACTGAAGATAGGGGAAGAAATCGCATATGTTTACAGCAGCGAATACCCGGAAGGGCAGATTTGCTACCAGAGCTATTCCAACGGCTCCTATGTGGATCCGGGAACAGTCATGGATATCAAGGTGAGCAAGGGGCCCGAGCCGAATATTCCGGAGTACCGTTACAATGCCAGCATTATGGCGCCCACTCCGGAGGAAGCGCCGGACTACGAGGCGGGAGGGGAGGTTTCCGTTACGCTGACCACGGATGACGGGCAGGAGCTCCTGAATACAAGGACGTCCAGTTTCCCCCTGGCGGCCAATTACGCCGGCCTGACCTGCCAGGGAGGCACCATCACCATGACTTATTCCGTCACCACGGAGGGAACCACCACCACCGATCCGGAAACGGGGGAGACCACCACTACGCCCGGGGAGACCCAGGAGAGGTCCTTTACGAGAAGAGTCGAGTTTACACTGGAGTAGGACGGGGCTTATGCGGGGAAGGATAATCAAAGGAATCGGCGGTTTTTATTATGTCCGCTGTGTGGAAGCGGGACAGGGGGAAAAAGAAGGACCGGGCTTTACCGGCGGGATATATGAATGCCGGGCAAAAGGTATATTCAGGAAGGATAATCTGCGTCTCCTGGTAGGGGATGAAGTGGAAATGGATGTTCTGGATGAGGAAAAGATGTTGGGCAATATCAGCTGCCTGCTGCCCAGGCGCAGCCGGCTGGTCCGTCCTGCGGTGGCCAATGTGGATCAGGCGCTGGTGATTTTTTCTGCCGTAAAGCCCAGGCCCAGCTTTAATCTCCTGGACAGATTTCTGGTCATGATGGGACAGCAGGGGATGCCCTGCGTGGTCTGCTTTAACAAGCTGGATATCGACGAAGGACAGGCCTGGAAAGAGTATAGCCGTATCTATCGGGCCTGTGGTTACCCTGTGCTGGGGGTCAGCGCCAGGACCGGAGAGGGCATCGACGGGCTTCGGGAAGTACTGGAAGGCAGAATTACCACTGTGGCCGGGCCCAGCGGAGTGGGGAAATCCTCAGTGATCAACTGTCTGCAGTCTGAGATTGTCATGGAGACAGGGGAGATCAGCGCGAGGGCTGAGAGGGGAAAACATACAACCAGGCACTCGGAGCTGATAGCCCTGGGCGGGGATACTTATATTATGGACACGCCCGGATTCAGCTCCCTGGGACTGTTTGAGCTGGAGAAGGGGGAACTTTCCTCCTTTTATCCGGAATTTTCGGAGTATGAGGGAAACTGCAGGTTTACCGGGTGTTCTCATATCGGGGAGCGTGACTGCGGAGTCAAGGATGCGGTGGCGGAAGGAAGGATCAGCAGGATGCGGTATGAGAATTACTGTCTCCTGTATCAGGAGCTGGACCGTGTGGCGCCGGGAAGCAGGGCGTATAGAGGAGGCTGTCCCTGAACGGGGCAGTCTCAATTGAAGACAGGGAGGTTTTAAGGAAGATGAAATTAGGAATCGTCGGTTTACCGAATGTAGGAAAGAGCACTTTGTTCAATTCGCTGACAAAGGCGGGCGCTGAATCGGCCAATTATCCGTTCTGCACCATTGATCCCAATATAGGGGTGGTCACCGTGCCTGACGAGCGGCTGAAGCTTCTGGGGGACATGTACCAGTCCAAAAAGGTCACTCCTGCCGTGATCGAATTTGTGGACATTGCGGGCCTGGTGAAGGGGGCTTCCAAAGGGGAGGGCCTGGGCAACCAGTTTTTGAGCAATATCCGGGAGGTGGACGCTATTGTCCATGTGGTCAGATGTTTTGAAGACTCTAATGTAGTCCACGTTGACGGCAGTGTGGATCCCCTGCGGGATATTGAGACCATCAACCTGGAGCTGATTTTCTCCGACCTGGAAGTCCTGGAGAGGAGGATCTCCAAGGTGGCCAAAACCGCCAGAATGGACAAGACGGCCGCCAGGGAGCTGGGACTGTTGGAGCGGATCAGGGCGCACCTGGAGGCGGGGAAGCCGGCAAAGACCATGGAAGTGGACGATGAGGAGGATCAGGCGCTGCTCCAGGGGTATAACCTGCTTACGGGGAAACCGGTCATCTATGCGGCAAATGTGGCGGAGGAGGATCTGGCGGATGAGGGCGGATCAAACGCCGGAGTGGAAAAGGTAAAGGAATTCGCCAGGGAGGAGCACAGCGAGGTGTTCGTCATCTGCGCTCAGATCGAGCAGGAGATTTCCGAACTGGATGAGGACGAGAAGGCAATGTTCCTGGAGGATCTGGGGCTTGCGGAATCCGGTCTGGAGAAACTGGTGAAGGCCAGTTACCATATTCTGGGCCTTATGAGCTTCCTGACTGCCGGGGAGGACGAGACCAGAGCGTGGACCATCAAAATCGGCACAAAGGCCCCCCAGGCCGCGGGAAAGATACATTCCGACTTTGAGAGGGGGTTTATCAAGGCGGAAGTGGTGAATTACCGAGACCTTCTGGAGCAGGGCTCCCTTGCCGCCGCCCGGGAGAAAGGACTTGTGGGCATCGAGGGCAAGGACTATGTCGTCCGGGACGGCGATGTGATATTGTTCCGCTTCAATGTATGACGGGAAAAGGAAAGCGGGAGTATTGGTATGGCTTCAGCCCTGCGTGAAGGGTGGCCTGAAAGGAATAAGTTATGAATGTTGGCGATATTGCTTTTCCGAATCTGGGAATTTACCTGAAGGATGTACCCAGAAACTTTTCGGTATTCGGATTTGAGATTGCGTTTTACGGAGTGCTCATCGGAATCGGCGTGCTGGCGGGTATCATGATGGCGGCCCACATGGCCAGGGTGACGGGACAGAATCCGGAAGAGTACTGGGATTTTGCCATTTATGCGGTTATATTTTCCATTATAGGCGCAAGGATATATTATGTGATCTTTGCCTGGGATTTTTACAGGGATGACCTGCTTGGCATTTTTAAGCTGCGCAACGGGGGACTGGCCATATACGGAGGGGTTATTGCCGCGTTCATCACCCTGTTTGCCTACTGCAGGATCCGGAAGCGCAATCCCCTGCTCATGGGGGACACCTGTATGCCCGGGCTGATTCTGGGGCAGGCCATCGGACGCTGGGGGAATTTCATGAACAGGGAAGTGTTTGGGGAGTACTATGACGGGCTCTTTTCCATGCAGCTTCCGGTGGAGGCTGTCCGGGCCAGGGACATATCGGACAACATAGCCGCCCATATTCCCCAGGGAGCCAACTACATCAACGTCCACCCCACCTTTCTCTATGAGAGTGTGTGGAACCTTCTGGTTTTTGCCGTGCTGCTCTGTTGCCGGAAACACAAGAGGTTCCACGGCGAGCTGTGCCTGCTCTACTTTGCGGGATACGGCCTGGGCAGGTTTTTCATCGAGGGAATCCGGACTGACACGCTTTTTATTCCGGGTACGGCAGTTCCCGTCTCACAGGTACTGGCGCTTCTGATGGTGGTGTTTTCCGTGGCGGCGGACCTGGTGGTCCGGATAAAGGGTAAGGGGGCTGCTGAGTCCCCGGAAAAAAAATAAAAAAATATTTCGACATTTTTCACAACCACATATTGGGGCTCATGGATAATGGCACACTATATCCTGTGCTTTTTGAGAAAAAGGCGTTGCGCATTCTTTTTGCGGAACGCCTTTTTTATACAAACCGCACATATTTTTGGCTTGTAAAATCTTTGAATATATATTAAAATCAATTGATAAGTGGGATAGATATGGCATAAAGTACCATAAAGTGGGATGAAAATCCAAAACCTGCTTGCGATGGGCGGTGGTTGCTTTTGTTTATGGGCAGATACAATCATACAATTGACCCTAAAGGCAGGCTGAGCATTCCCTCCAAATACCGCGAGGTCCTCGGTGAGGAATTTGTGGTTTCCAAGGGACTGGACGGCTGCCTGTTTGTGTATGCCAATGAAGACTGGAAAGTCTTTGAAGCAAAGCTGGCATCGTTGCCGCTGTTAAACGAGGAGGCAAGACAGTTTGCCAGGTTTTTCCTGTCGGGCGCCCAACCCGTGACTGTGGACAAGCAGGGGCGCATCCTGATGCCTCAGGATCTCAGGGAATATGCGGGACTGGAAAAGGATGTGGTTCTGGCCGGTATGGGGAGCCGCATTGAGGTATGGAGTCTGGATAAATGGAACGCAAATAACAGCCAGATGGATATCAATGCCATAGCCCGGGGGATGGCAGGCCTGGGGATGACGATTTAGGAAAGGCGCCGCAGAGGATGGAAGACAGACAAGTGATAGAGTTTAGCCACTATTCCGTACTTTTGGAGGAAACCGTCCGGCAGCTTCAGGTAAGGCCGGAGGGGATTTACGTGGACGGCACCCTGGGAGGGGGCGGACATGCCTTTGAGGTGTGCAGGAGGCTGGAGGGCGGACATTTTTACGGTATCGACCAGGACGGGGAGGCCGTCCGGGCGGCGGGTGAAAGGCTTGCCCCTTTTGGAACCAGAGTCACCATTTTCCGTGATAACTACTGTAATGCCAGGGCGAGGCTGCATGGGGAAGGAGTGGACAGGGTGGACGGCATTCTGCTTGACCTGGGGGTGTCTTCCTACCAGTTTGACAATGGGGAGAGGGGATTTTCCTACCGCTACGACGCGCCCCTTGACATGCGCATGGACCAGAGGCAGAACCTGACTGCGGGGACAATCGTGAACAGGTACCCGGAGAGCGAACTGTACCATATTATCCGGGATTACGGGGAGGAGCGGTTCGCAAAGAACATAGCAAAATACATCGCCGAGGCCAGAAGCAGGAAACCCATTGAGACCACTTTTGAGCTGAACGAGATCATCAGGGCCGCCATTCCGGCCAAAATGCGGCAGGACGGCCATCCCTCCAGGAAGACTTACCAGGCACTGCGCATCGAGTGCAACCGGGAACTGGAGGTGCTGAAAAATACACTGGATGATTTTATAGACCTGCTGAACCCGGGGGGAAGACTGTGCGTCATTACCTTTCATTCCCTGGAAGACCGCATTGTCAAAAATACATTCAGGAAAAATGAGTCTCCCTGTACCTGCCCGCCGGAATTTCCGGTGTGCGTCTGCGGGAAGGCTTCCAAAGGAACCATAGTAACCAGAAAGCCCATCATTCCGGGGGAGGAGGAGCTTGCGGTTAACAGCCGCTCCAGAAGCGCGAAGCTGAGGGTTTTCCAGAGAGAGGCTGAAGTTTGATTTTTTATGAGGAAGGCTGGGATCAGAATGGGTCAGAACAGAATGCGGAACAGAGGCTATTCAAAAGACGGCATGAGGATGGACAGAAGAAATAATGTTACCTATGTATACGGAAATACAGTTCGTAAAAGCGAACATTACTGGGAGGAGCCGGAAGCGGCTCCTGCCGTAAAAAAACAGCGGAACCGGGAAGTCCTGCCGAAAGAAAACCGCCATTACAAAGCGCGTAAGAACCGCGACAAGGCCCGCTACATGAATGCAGGCTATGTAGTGTTCCTGGCGGCGGCCCTGTGTGCGGCAGCCTTCATCCTGGTCAACTATGTCCAGCTCCAGGCTCAGCTTACCAACCTGACCAAAACCGTGGCGGCAAGGCAGAGCGAACTGAACAGCCTGAAAGTGGACAACGACGAGGAGTACAACCGTATTATCAGCGGCATCGACCTGGAAGAGATCAAGCGAATTGCAATATCCGAACTGGGAATGGTCTATGCCCAGGAAGGCCAGATTGTAGAATATGCAAATGAGAGCGCCGACTATATGCGGCAGGTGACAGGGAAGGAACAGCAGAAGTGAGGAGAAAGGCAGGGAAAAGAAAGACAGGGAAGGCCGGCCGGCCGGACAGATTTACCATAAAAATGCAGAAGAAGCTGGTGGTGCTCTATGCGCTGGTTCTCCTGGCCTTTGTGGTATTATGCGGACGGCTTATATGGATTACCAGAAACAATGAGACGGATTACCAGAAGCAGGTGCTGTCCCAGCAGAGATATTCCTCCACGGTGATTCCCTACCGCCGGGGGAACATTGTGGACGCAAAGGGGACAAGGCTTGCCACCAGCGAAAAAGTGTACAACCTGGTCATAGACGCCAAGGTGATGAATACCGAGGTGAAGGACGAGGGAACGTATAAGGCCATCTATCTGGAACCGACGCTGAAGGCCCTGGGGGAGAATTTTGATCTGGACATGGCCGAGATCAGGAAATATGTGGCGGACAATCCCAAATCCTCCTGGTATGTACCCTTAAGGCGCCTTACTTACGACCAGATCAAAGGATTTAAGGAAGCCCAGGAGGCCGAAGGATCCAACATAAACGGCGTCTGGTTTGAGGAGGAATACAAGCGGATCTACCCTTATGATTCCCTGGCCGCGGATGTGATCGGATTTACCACCACGGACAATCAGGGAAAATTCGGATTAGAAGAGTATTATGATGATGTCTTAAACGGAACCAACGGCAGGGAGTATGGCTACCTGAACGACGACCTGGCACTGGAGAGAACCGTGAAGCCTGCGGTGGACGGTTATGACATCCACTCCACCATCGACGCCAACCTGCAGATGATAGTGGAAAAGGACCTGAAAAAGTTCAACGAGGAGAACAAGGACAAGTTTCATCCGGGAAACGGCGCGGAAAACGTGGGATGCATCATAATGAAAGTGAATACCGGCGAGGTTCTTGCCATGGCCAGCTATCCCGGTTATGACCTGAACGACACGCGCAATCCCCAGGCCCTGGTGGGATCCAGGATGGTGGAGCAGATTACCAATGCCAACGGCTATTACGAGATCAAAAAGACGGAAACCTACCTTAACGAAGAGAGCATAGCGGCCCTGGACGATGACCAGCTGTATGTCAACCTGAATTACCTGTGGAAAAATTTCTGTGTCACCGACACTTATGAGCCGGGATCCACGGCAAAGCCTTTTACAGTGGCTGCAGCCCTGGAGCAGGGGGCGGTATCTCCGGGAACGAGTTTGGAGTGTACAGGCAAGTTGGAGATTGGCGGATATGAAATTAAATGCCATGCGGGTTCCTGCGGGTGGCTTAGCCTGGAGCAGGCGGTTGCAAAATCCTGCAACGTGAGTATGATGAGGATTGCGCAGGCTCTTGGGGTCCAGGATTTTTGCAAATTCCAGCAGATCTTCAATTTCGGGCTCAAGACCAATATCGACCTGGCGGGCGAGGCCAGGACGGCCAGCCTGATTTACACGGCGGACAATATGGGCCCCACGGACCTGGCCACCAACAGCTTCGGCCAGAACTTCAACGTGACCATGATAGAGATGATTACGGGGTTCTGTTCCCTGATAAACGGGGGATATTACTATGAACCCCATATAGTGGACAAGATCACCAATGCCAGCGGAGCCACCGTAAAGAACATTGAACCCAGGATTCTGAAGCAGACGGTGTCGGATTCCACATCGGCCCTGATCAGGCAGTACTGCAGGGCGGTGGTGGATTACGGAACCGGCAAGACGGCCAGGCCTCCCGGCTATACCCTGGGGGGAAAGACGGGAACCGCGGAGACCATCGACCCCATAACCAATAAGCGCTCGGAGACGGATTATGTGGTGTCCTTTATGGGATGCGTCCCTGCCGACGACCCGGAGATTGCCATCTATGTGGTGGTGGACAGGGTGAACGACAACAAGCAGGATAATGCAAGGTATGCCACTAAGATCGTGCGGAACATCCTGATGGAGGCGCTTCCCTATCTGAATATTTTTATGACGGAACCCCTGACCCAGGAGGAGACGGAGGAGCTGGAAGCCCTGCAGCAGGATATCACGAACCAGTATATCCGGAATCCCGAAGGAGAGGGCGGAGACCAGGCAGGGGAACCCGGCGGCGATACGGCGGAGCCCGGCGGTGAGGGGGGAGAACCCGGACAGAACGGCGGGGAAGAGCCCAGGGAAGGGGAAACCGGAGGAGTGCGCAACGCGCCGTGGATGGACTATCCCGTGGATCCTGAGACGGGATACCGTGTGGGGCCGGACGGGCGCAGCTATGACGCCCAGACAGGCGAACCGGTGGAAGGCGGGGAATCCGTACCCAACCCGGATATCCCTGTGAACCCAAACCTGGGAAACATGGGCCAGGGAGGCACAGGTCAGGGAAACGGGGATCCCAGGTGACAGAAAATGTTCATATCCTTGTAAAAAGGGGAATACAGTATATCAACACCTTTTTTATGAGGCTCCAATGCTGTCGGATAACAATAAAATAGTTCACAGGAAGAAAATCCTGTCCAGCTTCCTGATCTGCACCGGCCTGTTTGTGCTTCTGTTCGGGCGCCTTGTGTATCTGTGCGTCTGGCGGGCGGACTATTATGCGGGCCTTGCCACGGACCTGCATGAGAGGGAGCGCAGCATCAAGGCGGCCAGGGGGCGCATTCTTGACCGCAGCGGGAAGGTGCTGGCGGACAACAGAACCGTCTGTACCGTATCCGTCATCTATAACCAGATAAAGGAGCCTGAGAGGGTCATTGAGATCCTCAGCAGGGAACTGGAACTTACGGAAGAGTACGTGAGAAAGCGCGTGGAGAAATACTCCTCCATGGAACGTGTGAAGAGCAATGTGGATAAGGAGGTGGGGGACCGTATCCGGGAATATGACCTTGCGGGTGTAAAGGTGGATGAAGACTACAAACGCTACTATCCTCATGACGAGCTGGGAAGCAAGGTGCTGGGATTTACCGGGGGTGACAACCAGGGAATTATCGGACTGGAGGTAGTCTATGACGAATTCCTGCAGGGACAGCCGGGGAAAATACTGACAGTGACCGACGCCAAGGGAATTGAGGTGGAATCGGCAGGGGAGAGACGCATTGAGCCGGTGGCGGGACTGGATTTGTGTATCAGCATGGATTTGAACATACAGGCCTATGCCACTCAGCTTGCCAGGCAGGCCATGGCCACAAAGCAGGCGGACAGCGTGTCGATTCTGGCCATGAACCCGCAAAATGGAGAAATCCTGGCCATGGTGAATGTGCCGGAGTTTGACCTGAATCATCCCTATGAACTGCCGGAGGGAACCCCGGAGGACATTACCCCGGAGGAAAAGCAGAACCTCCTGAACGGTATATGGCGTAATGCCTGCATCAATGATACATACGAACCGGGTTCGACTTTTAAGATCATAACGGCGGCAGCAGGACTGTCTGCGGGTGTGGTGACGCCCGAGAGTTCTTTCCAATGCCCCGGGTTTATTATTGTGGACGACAGAAAGATCCGCTGCCATAAGATTGCGGGGCACGGCAGCCAGGATTTTACCCATACCATGATGAATTCCTGTAATCCGGCGCTGATCACCGTGGGGCTGCGGCTGGGATTGGACAGTTATTACAGTTATTTTGAACAGTTCGGTCTGAAGACCAGGACCGGAGTGGATCTGCCCGGAGAGGCAGGCACCATCATGCACAGAAAAGAGGACATGGGAAATGTGGAACTTGCCACAGTGGCCTTCGGACAGTCCTTTCAGATTACGCCTATACAGCTTCTCACCACGGTGTCTTCCATCATAAACGGCGGGAATCGTATCACGCCCCATTTTGGTGTAAGGACCCAGGACGGGGATGGCAATGTGGTGGAAGAATTTCAATATCCCGTGAAGACGGGAATCGTGTCCGCGGAAACAAGCGCCACCATGCGGGAAATTCTGGAGATGGTGGTCCTGGAGGGAAGCGGGGCTAACGGCAGGGTGGAGGGCTTCCGTGTGGGAGGCAAGACTGCCACGAGCCAGACGCTTCCCAGGGGAAGCGGGCGCTACATTGCTTCTTTCGTGGGATTTGCCCCTGCCGACAATCCGCAGGTGATCGCCATTGCCATTGTAAATAATCCCCAGGGCGTTTATTACGGAAGCCAGGTGGCGGCACCCATTGTACGGCAGCTTTATGAAAATATCCTGCCCTATCTGGGAGTCGCGCAGACGCAGGAATGAAAGGAGATGGGCAAAATCAGCATAACAGCGGTAATGGTTTCTTTCTGTATCAGCGCCCTTCTGGGACCGGTGCTGATTCCTTTTTTAAGATGGCTCAAGTGCGGCCAGACAGTCCGGGAGGACGGACCGGCGGCGCACCTGAAAAAGACCGGAACCCCCACTATGGGGGGCATCCTGATTCTGGGAAGCGTGGCGACTACATCCCTTCTGTTTATGGAAGACTATCCCGGAATTGCGCCGGTACTGTTCCTGACGGTGGGATTCGGACTGGTGGGGCTGTTGGATGATTACATAAAAATAGTGTGCGGGCGTTCCATGGGACTGTCCCCGGTGCAGAAATTGTGCGGCCAGCTGGCTGTCACCGGAATCTTTACATGGTACCTGCTCCGGTACACAGACGTTGATTTGGCGATGAAGATTCCATGGTGTCCCGGCAGGTACCTGGATTTCGGTGTCTGGAATATTCCGATCCTGTTTTTCATCGTGCTGGGAACGGCAAACGGAACAAACTTCACGGACGGCCTGGACGGGCTGGCGGGAAGCGTGACGCTGATGGTGGCGGTGTTTTTTTCGGTGGTGGCCATCGGAACCGCCTCGGGAATCGAACCTATCACCTGTGCCGTGGCGGGGGCGCTTATGGGATTCCTGCTTTTTAATGTATACCCGGCGGAGGTGTTTATGGGGGACACCGGTTCCCTGGCTCTGGGGGGCTTTGTGGCCGGGTGCGCCTATATGCTGCAGATGCCCTTGTACATAGCGGTCGTGGGAATCATTTATCTGGCGGAAGTGGGATCCGTAATTCTGCAGGTGGGCTACTACAGGCTGAGCGGGGGAAAACGGATTTTTAAAATGGCGCCGCTTCACCACCATTTTGAACTCTGCGGGTGGTCGGAAACAAGGATTACGGCGCTGTTTACCATAATTACAGCACTGATGTGCTTCCTTGCCCTTCGGGCAGTGTGAGGAGCAACAGGCAGCGCTGTGCTTTCCGCCTAAAAAGTCTCTGTCCTGCGGGCAGTGTGGGAGGCAGGTTGGGGAGAGGAAAGTGCCAAACCGGAACCGGCAGCGGCTGAAACCGCAGGAAGGTGCAGGGAAGGGAAGCTGCGGAACCGGAACCGACAGCAGCTGAAATTGCAGGAAGGTGCAGGGAAGGGAAGCTGCGGAACCGGAACCGACAGCAGCTGAAACCGCAGGAAGATGCAGGGAGGGAAAACTTCGGAACCGGAATCGGCGGCAGCCGAAACTGCTGACAAGGGAAGTCGTGGAACCGGAAGCCGGGAACAGAGGAAAGTGAAGACACCGGCAGCTGCGGAACTGGAATCAGAAAGGAGAAATTATGAAGGCAGGGGAGAAAGGCCAGGAAATGAAAGACCAGGAAGCGAAAGACCAGAAAATGAAATTCCGAGGGATTTCATTCCTTGTGGTGGGCTCCGGCTTAAGCGGAATCGCCGCCGTGGGACTGCTGGAGCGCTTGGGAGCCGAAGTCGTATTGTATGACAGCAATGAAAAGCTTACGGCGGAAAGCCTGCGCGCGCTGCTTCCTGAGGGGAGCAGGGCGCTGTGCGTGGCAGGGGAGCTGCCGGAACAGATTCTGAAAGGAACCGGCACCGTGGTTTTAAGCCCTGGCGTGCCTGTGGATCTGCCCCTGGTAAATGCCCTCAGGGAGGGCGGGGCGGAGATTGCCGGCGAGATCGAGCTGGGATTTTCACAGGAAAGGGGAAGGGTTGCGGCCATCACCGGCACCAACGGCAAGACCACCACCACCACCCTTGTGGGGGAGATTATGAAGGCATGGCGCGGCGGGGATAAGACCTTTGTGGTGGGCAATATCGGCAATCCATACACCGCGGAATGCCAGAAGACGGCTCCCGATTCCGTGACAGTGGGGGAGATCAGTTCTTTCCAGTTGGAGACAGTACATACATTTCATCCGGCGGTATCGGCGATCCTGAACATTACCCCGGACCACCTGAACCGCCACCACACCATGGAGGCCTATGTGGCGGCCAAGGAAAAAATATCCGAAAACCAGAACAGGGAAGACATCTGCGTCCTGAATTATGAAAATTCCTATACCAGGGATTTCGGCGCCAGGTGCCCGGCCAGGGTGGTCTGGTTTTCCTCCCTGCACAGGCTGGAGGAGGGGTATTACCTCAAAGGGGATAAAATCATCCAGGCGGCCGGGGGAGTGGAGCGGGAGCTTCTGGATATTCATGAGGACATGAACCTGGTGGGAATGTGTAATGTGGAAAATGTGATGGCTGCCATTGCCGTCAGCGTGGGGATGGGCGTTCCCATGGAAACAATCCTGAAGACTGTCAGGGAATTCAAGGCAGTGGAACATCGTATCGAGTTTGTGGCATCCAGGGGGGGAGTGGACTATTACAACGATTCCAAGGGAACCAATCCCGATGCGGCCATCCAGGGAATTCGGGCCATGAACAGGCCCACCGTGCTCATCGGGGGAGGGTATGACAAACAGAGCGAATATGACCAGTGGATTGAGAGCTTCGAGGGGAAGGTGGAATGGCTGGTGCTCATCGGGCAGACCAGGGAAAAAATAGCGGAATGCGCCAGAAGACACGGGTTTGACAGAATCCGCTTTGCCGATACCTTTGAGGAATGCCTGGAGCTTTGCACAAAGCTGGCCCGCAGCGGCGATGCGGTGCTCCTGTCCCCGGCCTGTGCGAGCTGGGGAATGTTTCCCAATTACGAGGTGCGGGGACAGCGGTTTAAGGAATATGTCATGGGACTGGAATAAAACGGCGTGAGGAGTGTATATGGCGGCACGGAAAACAGCTGGGAAAACGGCAGGGAAAAAGGGACAATCTGAATATTTTTTTGACTACAGCCTTTTGTTTATTGTGCTGTTTCTGCTTGGATTCGGTCTGGTGATGATTTATTCGGCCAGCTCCTACAGCGCCTTCGAGGAGTATAAGGACACGGCATATTACCTGAAGAAACAGCTGACGGCCGTGATCCTGGGACTGGGGCTGATGATGGTGGTGGCCAATATTCCCTACCATTTCTGGGAGCGCTTTGCGGTGCTTGGGTATCTGGTGTCGGCGGGGCTGATCACCCTGGTAAAGACCCCCCTGGGCGTGGCTTCCCATGGCGCCACCCGGTGGATCAGGATTCCGGGCATACCCATGAACCTGCAGCCGGCGGAGGTGGCGAAGCTGTGCATGATCCTGTTCCTGGCAGTGCTGGTCTGCAAGATGGGAAAAAGCGTGCGGACCATGAAGGGGTTTATCCTCATGGTGGTGATCCCCCTTCCCATAGTGGCCGAGGTGTATCTCCTTACCAGCAACTTAAGTTCCGCCATCATCATTCTGGCCATTGCGGTGCTCATGGTATTTGTGGCCAGCCCGGATTACAAGAAATTTGTCATCATGGCCCTGGCCGGGGCGGCCCTGGTTGCCCTGGTGGTCTACCTGGTGGTCTCGGGAAACGATTTCCTGAAGTTCCGCGGGGGCCGCATCAGGGCCTGGCTGGAGCCGGAGAGCGACCCTACGGACACGGGATTCCAGACGCTCCAGGGCCTGTACGCCATCGGCAGCGGCGGAATCTGGGGCAAGGGCCTGGGGCAGAGCATGCAGAAGCTCAGCTTTCTTCCGGAAGCCCAGAACGATATGATTTTTTCCGTTATATGCGAGGAACTGGGTCTCTTCGGGGCTGTCGCCATCATCCTGATGTTCATTATGCTTCTGTGGAGGATGATGATCATTGCCAATAACGCGCCGGATCTGTTCGGGGCCATGTTGGTGGTGGGCGTTATGGGGCACATTGCCGTGCAGGCAATCCTCAACATCGCCGTAGTGACAGCCACCATCCCAAACACGGGTATTTCTCTGCCGTTCATAAGCTACGGGGGATCTTCAGTGATGTTTCTCCTGATAGAGATCGGCCTGGTCTTAAGCGTGGCGCGGAGAATACAGCTGAAGGAGCTGTGACCGGGGGCGGCACGGAACCGGGATTCCTCCCTGGCGGATATGCGCCGCCGGGGCTGTATCCCGGGCTTTTGCCTGAAATCAGGTGGGACAAGGTACGCGGCGGGCTCTTTTCTCATAGGATAGAATAGTTTAATTTATGGAAAGCCGGATGGTGCTTTATGGATTCTATTCGTATTCAAGGGGGAATAGCCCTTCAGGGAAAAGTTCGCATACAGGGGTCGAAAAACGCTTCGCTGCCGGTACTGGCGGCCACGCTGCTCGTGGGGGAGTGTTCTTTTATCAGGAACTGTCCCCGTATAGCGGATGTACATTCCATGGTCAGCCTGCTGAAGAGCCTGGGCTGCAGCGTACGGTGGCAGGAGAGCGGCATTTTGGTGGATGCTACAAGGGTGAGGAAGGGGGAGATGCCCAGGGAGGCCGTGAAGGGAATGCGTTCCTCCCTCTGTCTGCTGGGGGCGCTCATCGGCAGATACGGGGAAGCGGTGATGGAATATCCGGGAGGGTGCGTGATCGGGAAACGTCCCATTGATCTGCACCTGTCCGCCCTGGGCCAGATGGGGGTGGAGTTTACTGAGAGGGAGGAGGGGCTTGGGGCCCGGGCGGAGTCCCTTCACGGGGCATGTATCAATCTGCCTTTTCCTTCCGTGGGAGCTACGGAAAATATCATTCTCGCCGGGGTGGCGGCGGAGGGGGACACCGTCCTGGAAGGCGCTGCCAGGGAGCCGGAAATCTGTACCCTGTGCAGGTTCCTGTGCTGCTGCGGAGCCTGTATTGAGGGGGCCGGGAGCAGCCGTCTGGTGATCCGGGGCGGAAGGCGCCTGCGGGGATGCGAATTTATGGTGCCTGCGGACAGGATAGTGGCAGGCACTTACCTGATGGGGTGTATCGGCGCGGGAGGGAACGTCTTCCTGGAGAAGGCTCCGGCGGAGGAGATGGGGGCGGTTCTGCTGGCGGCGGAGAAGATGGGCGGCAGGGTATGTATTTCAGGGGAAGGAATATATGTTCAGGCGCCGGGGAGACCCCTTCCGGTGCGGTTGGTCACGGCAACCCATCCCGGCTTTCCCACGGACCTCCAGTCAATGGTTCTGGCAGTGGAGACAAGGGGCTGCGGGGACACCAGTATAGAGGAGACCATTTTCGAGAACCGTTTCCGGATCGTGGAGGAGTTGGAGAAAATGGGAGCCCGTATAGAAAGGACATCGGCCGGATGCGTGACGGTCAGAGGGACGGAAACGCTGCAGGGTGCAAGGGTTCATGCCAGGGAACTCAGGGGGGGAGCGGCTCTGGTGATTGCAGGCCTGATGGCGGAGGGGGAGAGCATCGTGGACGGTTATCCTTTTATATACAGGGGGTATGAGAACATTTGCAGGGATTTCAGAGAGTTAGGAGCGCGTGTGACAAGTGTTTAAAGGCAAAAGAATATGGGGCGTGGCGGTGGTCGCCGTCCTGGGGCTGGTTATCCTGCTGGGGGCAGCGGCCTATATCACAAAAACCTACACGGTCCGGACAGTGTATGTGGAGGGAAACGTACATTATACGGAAGAGGAGATCAAGGCCATCGTCATGGACGGCCCCCTGGGGGACAATTCCATTTATCTTTCCCTGAAGTATAAAAACAGGGGCATTGAGGGCATTCCATTTGTGGATGTGATGGATGTGGATGTTCTGTCCCCGGACACCATCAAAATCATTGTGTATGAGAAAAAGCTTACGGGCTGCGTGCGCTACCTGGACACCTATGTGTATTTTGACAGGGACGGCTATGTGGTGGAAAGTTCCGGCGTAAGGACAGTGGGAGTGCCCCAGATCATGGGTCTTCAGTTTGACCATATTGTAAAAGGGGAAATCCTTCCGGTGGAGGACAGGGATATTTTTAACAGCATACTGGATATTACAAAGCTTCTGCAGAAATACAGCCTGGCGCCTGACAGAATCTATTTCAACGGGTCAGGGGAGACTAGCCTGTACTTCGGCGATGTAAGGGTGGCCCTGGGAAACGACCCGGCCACCCTGGAGGACAAGCTCATGCTGCTTTCCAAGTTTCTGGACGAGATCGGGGGGAAGAAAGGCACGCTTCAGATGCAGACTTATGACGAGGACAGCGGAAAGTACACATTTAAGCCTGAATAACCATTTTTTTTGAATATATTTTTTAAGAAAATGGTTGATAAATTTGGAAATTAATTATATGATAGTAGGTGTGATTAGGAGTGAAGTTGGAAAAGGAGGAAATACCCTTGCTTGAGATTAAGACGAACGATGCAGAATCTGCTGCCAAGATAATTGTGGTGGGCGTTGGCGGTGCAGGCAATAATGCTGTGAATAGAATGATTGACGAACAGATAGAAGGTGTTGAATTTATCGGGGTAAATACGGATAAACAGGCACTGCAGCTCTGCAAGGCCCCTGTGCTGCTGCAGATCGGGGAGAAGCTGACCAAGGGACTGGGCGCGGGTGCGAAACCGGAGATCGGGGAGAAGGCCGCCGAGGAAAGCTCCGAGGAGATCAGCGCCGCCTTGAAAGGGGCGGACATGGTGTTTGTCACCTGCGGCATGGGCGGCGGGACGGGAACCGGCGCGGCTCCTGTTGTGGCCAGGCTGGCGAAGGACATGGGCATCCTTACCGTGGGGGTGGTTACCAAGCCGTTCCGCTTTGAGGCCAGGACCCGCATGACCAATGCCCTGGGAGGGATAGAGCGCATCAAGGAGCATGTGGACACCCTGATCGTGATTCCGAACGACAAGCTCCTGGAGATTGTGGACAGGCGCACCACCATGCCTGAGGCGCTGAAAAAGGCAGATGAAGTGCTTCAGCAGGCGGTTCAGGGCATTACCGACCTGATCAACAGGCCTGCCATCATTAATCTGGACTTTGCGGACATTCAGACCGTTATGAAGGACAAGGGTATCGCCCATATAGGCATCGGGGAAGGCAAGGGCGACGACAAGGCGCTTGCGGCCGTGAAGATGGCTGTGGAGAGCCCCCTGTTGGAGACCACCATAGACGGCGCAACGGATGTCATTATCAATATATCCGGCGATATCACCCTGCCCGACGCAAGCGATGCAGCAGACTTTGTCCAGGGCCTGACGGGGGAGGATATCAATATCATATTCGGCGCAATGTATGATGAGGCCATGTCGGACCGCTGCACCGTCACGGTGATTGCCACCGGACTGGAGGACAGGGGCGGTTCCGGCCAGATGCAGTCCAGGTTTGGGACAGGCAGTCTGTACAGGCAGCCCACCACCCATATCGCGTCCAGTTCCCTGAAGGGGCTGAACACCCAGCCGGTGAGGACGGAGAATACCCAGCCCGCCACGGCTCCGGGGATTCACAAGCCGGTGGACATCCGCAGCTCCGTGGAGGAGAAGAGCCTGAAGATTCCCGATTTCCTCCAGAGAAAGTAAATCAGTGTTTTCCTGTAAACGTTTTTTGGAACCGTCCGGTTTTCCGGACGGTTTTTTGTCGAAAAATTCTTGGGTTTCGTCCCTTTCTTTGACAAATTCCTGGGTGCTGTCCCCTTATAATGGATATGAAAAGGATGATGCCAATGCATTATGAATTATATGTAGACAGCCTGTTCTTAATCAATTTCATTATGAATCTCTATCTGCTGATGCTTGTAAACCGGACCGTTGCCCGGTCGGCCGGACCCGGCAGGATACTGGCCGGGGCGGCGTTCGGGGCGGTGTGTTTCCTGGTTCCCTTTCTGTGGGCGGGTCCGGCCGCGCCGAAGCTCCTGGGCGGGATTGCGGCGGGAACGATGGGGATGCTTTGTATCACCTTTCCCGTGAGGGGCCTGAGAATGTTTCTGAAGCTGCTGGAGAGACTGCTTCTGTACTCCTTTGGGACAGGAGGCGCCATGCTGTTTTTGGTCAGATGTCTTCCGGGTGTCAGAACATACCTGACCGGGGGGTTGGGCATACTGGGCATGGGAGGAGTTTTTTACCTGCTTTTCAGGAAAACCGGCCGGGAAACGGACCCGGAGCAAGCCATATGCACTGCAGTGCTGTCAAAGGACGGGAGGCAGAGAAAGGCAAGGGCCCTCATCGATTCGGGAAACAGCCTTGTGGAGCCGGTGAGCGGCAGGCCTGTGAGCATTGTGGACAGGGAGCTCTTCGACAGCCTGTGGAAAGACGGCGGCGAGGGGTTCCGGGCGATTCCCTATCACAGCATCGGAAAGAGGAAGGGCATTCTGCCCGGATACCTGCTGCCCAGGCTGCAGTTGGAGATGGACGGCATGAAGTATGTCTTTACCGACATATACATTGCCGTCAGCGGGGAAATGATTTCAGGAACAGGAGACACAGGCGCGGAATCCGTGAATATGATAATAAACCCTGGAATCTTTACGGAGGAAGGGGGCCGCAAAGGGCGGCAGAATGAGAGGCACAATGATTCTGAAAGTGATAATACCGGGCAGGATGCAGTTTAAGATGATTCGGAGGGAAAACCTGCTCCTCCGCAAAAAGGGCGATATTCATTACATAGGCGGGGCGGAAGTGCTGCCGCCGCCCCTGGAGGTGGAAAAGGAGAGCCAGGTTATCGGTGACCTGGGGACGGAATACGATGACGAGGCCAAGGCCACGCTCATCGAGCATAATCTGCGGCTGGTGGTGTACATAGCCAAGAAGTTTGACAATACGGGGGTGGGTGTGGAGGATCTGATTTCCATAGGCACAATCGGGCTGATTAAGTCGATCAACACCTTCAAGCCTGACAAGAACATCAAGCTGGCCACCTATGCGTCCAGGTGCATTGAAAACGAGATACTGATGTACCTGCGCAGGAACAACAAGACCAGGCTGGAGGTGTCCATAGACGAACCCCTGAATGTGGACTGGGACGGAAATGAACTCCTGCTGTCGGACATCCTGGGAACGGACGAGGACGTGATCTACCGGGACATTGAAAACGAGGTGGAGCGCAAGCTGCTTCTGGGGGCCATCAGCAAGCTTTCCGAGCGGGAGAAGAAGATCATAAACCTGCGCTTCGGCCTGGGAACAAGGGACGGGCAGGAGATGACACAGAAGGAAGTGGCTTCGCTGCTGGGAATCTCCCAGTCCTACATATCCAGGCTGGAAAAGAAAATCATGCGCCAGCTGAAAAAAGAGATGAGCAGCAATATTTAGTCTTTGCAAGCGGAAAAAAATGGAGTATAATAAGAAGCCAAAGAGGATAAGACTGGTAGAGAACGTGATAGAGCGAACAGATATTTTGTCTATAGAATTTTTGAAGAAAACAGAGTTTACAGGAAGCCATCAGGGAATGCGCTACCGGCTGGAGGGCGTTTCCCGCGATGGGGGAGAGAAGAAACTGCGCTGCACAGTGTGGCCGGAGCCGTATAGTTTTTATGTGACGCCGGAGGAAGAAAAAGAGACGGCAGAGTTTGAATTCGGGGAAGACGGCATTACGGAAGCTGTTGCATGGATGAACGGCAGACTGTCCGGGGAAAAGGACAGATGGGGACATAAAATAATATGTTAAAATATATATATAGGGATTTACTGTCCATGGTAAAGTTCCTGCCCGGAGGCTTGGTGATGGGGGCTGTTGTTTCCGTAACCTTTTTTTGGGCGGCGGGCAGGCTGCGCAGGGGCGGGGAGCGGACTTCGGTTCTGCCGGAGGCTGCCTTCTGGACCTATGTTTCGGTGATGCTGATTATCACCTTTTTTTCCAGGGAGACCGGCAGCATGCAGAGGCTGGATCTGGAATTGTTTTCCACATGGGGCATAAATGACAGAAATAATGCCTATGTGGTGGAGAATGTGCTTTTGTTTATTCCATACGGGTTTCTGGGTGCCTGGGCGTTCAGGTGCCTGAGGCGTTTTTTCCGTTGCGGGCTTTTAGGACTTGCCACGAGCCTGGTCATCGAATCCCTGCAGCTGGTGACAGGGAGGGGATATTTCCAGATCGATGATATTCTGACCAATACGCTGGGAGCCCTTATAGGGTATGCGGTTTACCGAATGCTATTTCACGGGAAAAAGGGGAATGGCTGAGCGGTTCTGCCCGGGTATCTTTCTGTACTGTTCACCCGGCGCCGCCGCGAGGCGTTTTCGCCCGTTTTTTGCATGGCCCCGGGTCATTTTCATGCAGCCGCCGTCCGGCTCACTAGGCTGACAGGTAGGTGCGCATGGTGCGCAGGGCGTTTTTCTCCAGGCGGGAGACCTGGGCCTGGGAGATGCCGATGGATTCCGCGACTTCCATCTGGGTCTTGCCCTCGAAGAACCGTAGGGAGATGATCTGGTGTTCCCTGGAATTGAGGCGCTTCATGGCTTCGCTGAGGGAGAGGTTTTCCACCCAGGTTTCCTCCTTGTTTTTCTTGTCGCTGATCTGGTCCATGACATAGAGGGTGTCGCCGCCGTCCGTGACGATGGGCTCATAGAGGCTCATGGGATTCTGGATGGCGTCCAGGGCGTATGCGATGTCCTCCTTGGAGATGCCGATTTCCGTGGCGATTTCCTCCATGGAGGGTTCCTTCAGGTTTTTCCTGGTGAGGCTGTCCCGGGCATAGATTGCTTTATAGGCAGTATCCTTCAGGGAGCGGGAGACGCGCAGGCTGCTGTTGTCCCGCAGAAAACGGCGTATTTCCCCTATGATCATCGGGACGGCGTAGGTGGAGAATTTCACATTCAGCGAGGTGTCAAAATTGTCGATTGCCTTGATGAGCCCGATGCAGCCGATCTGGAACAGGTCGTCCACGTTTTCATTGCTGGAGGCAAACCGTTTGATGACGCTCAGGACCAGGCGCAGGTTTCCCTCAATATAGGCTTCCCTCGCCCTTGTGTCGCCGGCCTCGATCTGCCGGAAAAGGGCTTCTTTTTCTTCTGCCTTCAGCAGGGGAAGCTTCGCCGTGTTGACTCCGCAGATTTCTACTTTTCCCTGTGTCATATCCTTCCTCGTTTCTGCACGGGTAACGTGCGTTGGGTTATAGTGGTAGTATGTGCCCGCAGATGAAAAATATTCACACGGATTTTCCCCGGATGCCGGGCTGTTTTTGGTCTCATTTTCCGGAAAACTGCATATTTCTAATAGTAAACAGGAAATCCGGGAGACTTTTATGCTTTATTCCGAGTTGAAAAATAAAGATGTAATCAATATGAAGGACTGCAGGAAGCTGGGGAGGGTGTGCGATCTGGAGTTTGATCCCTGCAGCGGCTGCATCTGCAAGATTATGGTGCCGGGATGCAGCAGAATTCTTGGCTTCTTAAACTGTGAGCCCAATATCGTGATTCCCTTTAACAATATCAAACAGATCGGTCCGGACATTATTCTCGTTGACATCCGCTGCTGAATATGGTACGTTAAACAGGAGGAAAGCGGCCCTGGTACTGGCCGCACATGCAGAACCGAATAGGAGAAAACATATGAAATGTCCATACTGCAGTCATGAAAATACGAGGGTGATTGATTCCAGGCCCACAGAAGATGACAGTTCCATCCGCCGCAGGCGGGTCTGCGACGAGTGCGGGAAACGTTTTACCACCTATGAGAAGATTGACAGCATTCCGCTGATTATCATTAAGAAGGACAACAACAGGGAGGCCTATGACCGTGCCAAGGTGGAGGGAGGCCTGTTCCGGGCCTGCCACAAGCGCCCTGTGAGCGCCAGGCAGATCACCACTTTGGTGGACGAGGTGGAGAATGAGATATTCGGCAGGACGGAGAAGGAGATATCCAGCCAGGTCATAGGGGAGATCCTGATGAACAGGCTGAAGGACCTGGATGCGGTGGCCTATGTGCGCTTTGCCTCCGTATACCGGGAATTCAAGGATGTGAATACCTTTGTGGATGAGCTGAAGAAGCTTTTGAACTGAGGGTCTTCAGACCTTCCTGCGGAAGCTGCGCCCTCCGGGGGAGACCGGAGGGTGTTTTCCTATCCGGCTTCTTTTTTCTTCAGAAAACGGGACAGACAGCCCAGGTAGAGCAGCCCCAGGGTCAGCTGGCTTGCCAGAAGCCCCCAGAGATAGCCTGTGATTCCGTAACGGGGCACCGCCAGGAAGACGAAGCCCAGGCGGATCAGCAGACAGATTACGTTCATGGTAAAAATATGCCCTGCCAGTCCCAGGCCCTGGAGGATGCTGGACAGGGTGGTGTCCAGGTAGAGAAAGGGGCAGATGAAGCCCAGGGTGCGGATAAAGTATCCCGCCAGGGGGCTGTCAAACAGGGTGGTGCCGGCCCATTTTCCCAGGAGGACAAAGATGCCCATGCAGCCAAAGCCCATCAGCCCGCAGTATTTTACCGTCCGGCGGGTGGCTTTGCGGACTGCGTCCATGTTACCCAGGGCGTAGTTCTCGGAGATAATGGGCAGCAGGAGCACCGCCACGGAACCGGTCAGCGCATTGGGAAAGAAGATAAAGGGCATGGCCATGCCGGTGAGCACTCCGTAGACGCTTAAGGAAGTCACGCTGTCGTACCCGTAAGCCTTAAGCTGTGCCGGAATGGAGACGGATTCAATGCTCTGTAAAAAGTTTAGGACGATACGGTTGGCCGTCAATGGAAGCGCCATGGCCAGGAGTTTTCCCATGAGTACGCCGGAGGAGGCGCGGGAGTGTCCTGGCAGGTCTGCCGGGCCTGGGGAGCCTTTCCGGCAGTGGGGCCGGATGGCGGCGATGGTCATCAGCATGGAGAAAAATTCCCCCACGGTAAGTCCCAGGACGGCCACGCTGATGGAGGGTGTCTTTCCCAGGGACAGGAAATAACCGGATACTATGTACACGCAGCCCACCCGGGTAATCTGCTCCAGGAGCTGCGCGCCTGCGGGGATACCCGCTTTTTTTATGCCGTAAAAATAACCGTTGATACAGGAATGCACTGCGGACAGAGGCACGGAAAAGGACAGGATCCGCAGCATGGACGCAGTGCGGGGTTCACGCAGCAGTCTTAAGGCGATAGGATCCGCAAAAAAGAAGAGGGCCGCATTGCAGAGCATGGAAAGGGGCAGGGAGACCGCCAGTCCCAGCCAGAGGGGATTCAGGGCAGGGGTTTTCCGGACGGCAGCCTGCTCCGCCACCAGCTTGGAGATGGCAGTCTGGTACCCGGCCGCGGTCAGGGAGAAGGAGAGGGAGAGAACCGGGCTCAGGAGTTGGTAGATGCCCATGCCCTCCTCCCCGAACAGGCGGGAGAGGTAGATGCGGTACAGGAAGCCGATCAGTCTGGTGAGGATGCCTGCGGCGGTGAGAATAAAGGTACCCACGATCAGGGGATGCTGTTGTTTTGCTTTCATTGCTGTCAGAAGACCTTTGGTTTTCCTTTATTATATTCTTCCGGCAAGGTTGACAGAACAGATTGCGGATGATATGCTTTCATTGGATTTTACTGTCCCTGATACAGGGACGGACATACGGGAAAGGAGCGCGGAATGATATATTTGGACAATGCCGCCACCACAAGGACCGCGCCGGAGGTGGTGGAGGCCATGCTTCCTTATTTCACGGAGGTCTACGGCAATCCGGGCGCCATATATTCCATGGGTTCTGCCGGAAAAAAGGCGGTCAGTATGGCAAGGCGGGCCGTGGCCTCGGTGATCGGGGCAGGACAGGGGGAGATTTATTTTACGTCCGGGGGGACGGAGGCGGACAACTGGGCCCTGAAAGCGGCTGCGGAAGGATGCAGGGACAAGGGCAGGCATATCATCACCACCAAAATAGAGCACCCTGCGGTTCTTCGCACCTGTGACTATCTGGAGGAGAACGGTTATCAGGTCACCCGCCTGGATGTGGACAGGGACGGTCTGGTGGATCCGGAGAACCTGAAGGCGGCAATTCGTCCGGATACCGTCCTGATCAGCGTTATGTTTGCCAACAATGAGATCGGCGTCCTGGAGCCGGTGGGGGAGATCGGTGCCATTGCCAGGGAGCGGGGAATCCTGTTTCACACGGACGCGGTGCAGGCTTTCGGCCAGGTGCCCATCGACGTGGAGGAGATGAAGATCGACATGCTCAGCGCCAGTGCCCACAAGCTGAATGGCCCAAAGGGGGTGGGGATGCTGTATGTGCGGGACGGACTGAAGATCGGATCCTTTGTCCACGGAGGGGGTCAGGAGAGCAAACGGAGGGCCGGGACGGAGAATGTACCCGGTATCGTGGGATTTGGCGCCGCTGCTGACAGGGCGCTGCGTGTGATGGAGGAAAATGGCAGGAGGGAGCGGGAGCTGCGGGATTATTTGATAGAAAGAATTGAGGCACAGATTCCGTGGTGCCGCCTGAACGGGCACAGGGAGAAACGGCTGCCCGGAAATGTGAATTTCTCGTTTCAGTTTGTGGAGGGGGAATCTGTTCTGATCATGCTGGACATAAAAGGAATATGCGCCTCCGGCGGTTCTGCATGCACCTCCGGCTCCCGGGAACCTTCCCATGTGCTGTCGGCCATCGGACTGAATTCAGAAGAGGCACGGGGATCCCTGCGGTTTACGTTGTCGGCGGAGAATACAAAAGAGGAACTGGATGAGACAGTGGAAGCATTGAAAGATATTCTGGACAGGCTGAGGGGAATGTCGTTTTCTTATATATCTATAAGGTAAGGGTAATTTTTCGGGTATGGGCATGAACAAATACAGGCTTTTTTTGGTAGAAGATGACGATGTAATCGCGAGAGAAATAAAACTTCACCTGGAAAAATGGGGGTACGAAGTGCACTGTGCGGAAGACTTTGGGAATGTACTGGCGGAGTTCGCGGCCCGTTCGCCCCACCTGGTGCTGATGGATATAGGACTGCCCTTTTTCAACGGTTATTACTGGTGTTCCCAGATCCGCCAGATTTCCCAGGTGCCCATTATCTTCGTCTCCTCAGCAGGGGACAATATGAATATCGTTATGGCAGTGAACATGGGCGGGGACGATTTTGTGGTGAAACCATTTGAGCCGGAGGTGCTCTCGGCCAAGGTTCAGGCCATGCTCCGGCGGACCTATGCCTTCCGGGGACAGACCAACGTGATGGAATGGGATGGTCTGATCCTGGACCTGACGGATGCCTCTCTCCTGGTGGAGGGGCAGAAACTGGATCTGACGAAGAACGAGTTCCGGATCCTGCAGCTTCTGTTTGAGAATGCGGGCAGGACGGTGTCCAGGGAGGCGATTATGAAGCGCCTGTGGGACAATGACTGCTTTGTGGACGACAATACTCTGACCGTGAATATGACCAGGCTCCGGAAGAAACTGGAGGGCGCCGGGGCAGGACAGCTGATCCATACCCAGAAGGGGTTGGGATATATTATTGGGGAGTAAGGAACCGCGGGGCGGCGAATGAGGTGGAATATGAGACTGTGGATACGCTATTTGCGGGAAAAAAGGGTGACGCTCATCCTGTATTTTCTGACCGCCGCTTTGTTTCTTGCGGTGGGGAGCCTGTATCATATAGAGAATCTGGGGAAGATGTTCTACGCATCGCTGCTGACCCTGGCAGTCTGGGCCGGGGCCGGGCTTTTGGAGGGGATGAAATATGTGCGCCGGAGCCGGCGGCTGGAGGAAATTTTCCGGCATTTTGAGCATTCCGGGGAAGTAATCCTGGGAGACGGGGAGAAGGCGCCGGAAACACTGGAAGCCTCCGTGGAGACAGCGGAAAGCTACCAGGATGCCCTGGTCTGCTTTCTGGCGGCCTTAAGCGACGCAATGGCAGGGGAGAGGGCTGACCGGGAGGAGAAGGAGGCGGAACGCGGGGATTATTATCTGATGTGGACACACCAGATCAAGACGCCTATCTCGGCCATGAAGCTTCTGCTGAACCGGCCGGGCCTTCCGGAGAAGGACAGCTTCCTGCTGCGGGAGGAGCTGTTTAAGATCGAACAGTATGTGGAGATGGTACTGGCCTTTCAGCGCCTGGAGAGCATTGCCTCGGATCTGGTGCTGCAGGAGTATGACCTGGGCAGTCTGGTCAGGCAGGCGGTGAAGAAATTTTCCATTCTCTTTATTAATAAGGGGTTAAAACTGGATCTGGGGGAGATGGATTTTCGGATTGTCACGGACGAAAAATGGTTTGTCTTCTGTCTGGAGCAGCTTCTGTCCAACAGCATCAAGTATACGCCCAGGGGCGGAATCTCTATGGCAGCGCAGCAAAAAGGGGACAGGGCGGTGTTCTGGCTGGAGGACACGGGGATCGGAATCCGGGGGGAGGATCTGCCGCGCATTTTTGACAGGGGGTTTACCGGGTATAACGGGAGACTGGAAAAACGTTCCACAGGGATTGGGCTCTATCTGTGTAAGAGGATTTATAAGCACCTGGGGATCACCGTGCAGGTGGAAAGCCGGAAGGGGCAGGGAACCAGGGTGATGCTGGAGGTCCCGGGCCCGGCGCAGGGGGGCTGGTATAAAGAGTAGGATGGAGAATCCGGAAAACAAGGAGGAAGGAAACATGTCGGACAGAAGACAGCAGCTCATAAGTGTATTTGAAGATACCAGGCGGTTCTGGACCGAGAACGCCGTCCTGGCCGCCGCCGTGGCAAAAGGATGTAAGAAAACCAGGTTGTACGAGGCGGAAGAGTATCCGAAGATTCCGAAATCCGCGGCAAAGGAAGGTAAGATTCAGCTGTGCAGGTCGAGAACCTTCGAGACGGCGGTAAGCCTGCACAAAAGTTTTCCGGACCGGAAGATCGCAGTGCTGAATTTCGCGTCCGCCACCAGGCCCGGGGGCGGGGTCAGAAACGGCAGCAGCGCCCAGGAGGAGAGCCTGTGCCGCTGTTCCACCCTGCTTCCCTGTATCGACCAGGTGTGGCTGTGGGACAGGTATTATAATGTGAACCGTCAGGCCAGGGATAACCGCCATTCCGATGCCTGCATCTATTCCCCGGGGGTGGTTATCTGCAAGACGGATGCCCACATTCCGGAGAGGGTGGAGGAAAAGGATTTTGTCACGGTGGATGTGATTACCTGCGCGGCCCCCAACCTGCGCAGCGAGCCGTCCAACTGGCACAATCCGGAAACCGGAAAGCCGGTGAAAATGGAGCCCCGGGAATTGTATGACCTGCATGTGAAACGGGCAAAGCATATCCTGCATGTGGCGGCCGCCAATAAAGCGGAGATTCTGGTTCTGGGCGCTTTTGGGTGCGGGGCTTTTGAGAATGACCCGGATACGGTGGCCAGGGCGTATTGCAGTGCACTGACGGATTATAGGAGTTATTTTGACACGATTGCGTTTGCGGTTTATTGCAGAGGATATGAAACCGAGAATTTCACCGCATTTCGGAAGGTATTGGAAGTTTAAGGGCAGCATTTCGGGAAAAGAATCACAATGACAGATATTGTCCTGTTAATCAAGTATCATAAGAATATCCAGGCAGTTAATTTGGGGGAAAGAATAGACAGAACAGGAGGAGAAATGTTATGTCAAAGATGAGAGGTACATCGGAACTGTCGTTGCAGGAATGGCTGGGCAAAGCGGAGCAGGGGGATCCGCAGGCCCGGTACGAGTGCGGCGCCATATATGATTCGGCATCAGAAAATTCGGAGGATTCCGTGAAGGCATTGTACTGGTATCAGAAGGCGGCGGAACAGGGGCATATATCGGCCCAGTTCTGCTGCGGCTCCATGTATTCGGCAGGAGAGGGAACGAAGAAAGACGAGGTGAAAGCTCTCTACTGGTTCCGCAGGGCGGCAGAGCAGGGAGACGGGGATTCCCAGTTTAAATGCGCCCAGATGTACGGACGCGGGGAGGGAACCGCCATGGATAAGGAGGAGGCCCTGCGCTGGTGCAGAATGGCAGCGGAACAGGGACACCTGGAGGCAAAGTATTTCCTGAAAAAGGGAGCCGGTTCTGCGGAATAAGTTTACCGTCTCTATTTTTCATAATCCGCAAGAAAAGGATCGGCGATGTCCAGGCGGATGGGCGGTTTGGACGGGGGAGTCGGAGGGGCCTGATCGTGTGCAGAAGCAGGGTCCGGATCATGGGTGCAATGTTCAGGAAACCCTGTCTGCGGAGCCGGACCGAAAACGGCAGATGCATCCTGGCAGGCAGACTTTGGGCAGATTGGTTCCAGCTGCCTGCCAAACTCCATGTTGGCCCGGAGCAGGTTATACTGCATCAGAATCTTTAAAGCCTGGGAGAGACATTCAGGGGTATTGCAGTTTACCTCGCAGATGTCTTTCAGGGAATGCGACAGGTTTAAGATATCCAGGGATGTGATTGCCATGGCTGTCTCCGGCAGGTGCTTTCCTTTTTATTATATTCAGCTGTGTTCTAAACGGTACACTTTTTGCACAGGAAGATTCCGATTCTGGTACACCGTTTTATTTTCTACTTTTCGGGAACAAACCTGACAGGATATCGCCGGAGCTTGCCTTCTTCCTTCCTTCATGATAGAATGGAAAACATGTGAGAGGAAGGAAAGATACGGGTGGAAACAGCCCCGGATTATTCTGTAAGGAAGGAAAGCATGGCAAAAAGTTTATTGAAAATACTACGGATCCTGCTGATAGTCCTGCTTCTGATCGTGGCCGTGAATGTCCTGGAACCTCTTTTCCGGAAGGGGCCGGATCCGGATTACGCGGAAGAAATCGCCCGCATGGAGTTCGAGGCGGAAGGCCCCGGCGGGGAGAGTATCCTGTGCATTGACGACAACGAAGAGGCTCTTCTCTGGCGGCTTCGGATGATCGGCAGCGCGGAGCGTTCCGTGGTTCTGTCCACCTTCGACCTGCGGCCGGACGACAGCGGGACGGATGTGATCGCGGCGTTGTATCATGCGGCACAGCGGGGCGTGCAGGTCAGGATACTCATCGACGGCGTCTATCAGCTGCTCTACCTGGACGGAAGCGAACTGTTTCAGGCGTTTGCCTCCCATGAGAACGTGGAAGTCCGGATCTATAATCCGGTCAGTCTGGAGAACATTTTCCGACTGAATTACCGGATGCATGATAAATACCTCATTATAGACGGGGAGATGTACCTGTTGGGCGGCAGGAATACCAATGACATTTTTCTGGGGGACAAAAAACAGGGGATCAACATTGACCGGGACATCCTGGTCCGCAGCGTCCCGGGCGAAAAGGGGGAATCCCTGGCCGCCCTGGAAGATTATTTTCAGGAAATCTGGGAAGAGGACTGCGTGAAGGGGAAAAAGATCACTCATGGGAAGGATTTTTACACGGATCAGTACGAAATTCTGGAGTCCCGCTATGCGGCTCTGAAGGAAAAATACGGGGACATGGAAACTTACGACGACTGGCAGGAGGCGGTTTACCCTGCGGACAAGATCACGCTGCTCACCAATGGAACTCCTGCCCAAAAGAGGAGCCCCCTGATGCTGCAGGCCATTGCGTATTTGGCGGGAGAGGGGGAAGATATCCTCATCCAGACACCTTATGCAATCTGTGATGACTACATGTATGACGTGTTGAGGGACATTGCGGACAGGGCACAGGTTCAGATCGTCCTCAACGCGGTGGAGAGGGGGTCCAATCCATGGGGCTGTACGGATTATCTGAACCAGAAAGACAGGATCCTGGACACCGGTGTGGAAGTCTTCGAGCTGATGAACGAATATGCGGTACATACCAAGACGGTGCTCATTGATGACAATCTATCCATCGTAGGTTCCTATAACCTGGACATTCGCAGCACCTATCTGGACACGGAGCTGATGCTGGTGATCGACAGCCCGGAGCTGAACAGCCATATCCGGGAAATCGAGTCCGCATATATGGAAAAAAGCAAAAAGGTGCTGTCCGACGGACAGGAGACGGAAGGGAGTCTCTACCGGAACATTCCCTTTGACCGGGAGAAAGAAATGCTTTACGGGATACTGCGGGTTCTGATCCGGCCTATCCGGCATCTGCTGTAATATCTTTTGGGTCTATGCCCATGCCGGATATCGCCAGAGGTATCCCAGGTAACTGTTTCGGCTGCTTTGATAAGCAGTTATTGTTTACTCGCTGCTGCCGCAAGGTGTTTTTGTTAGCATTCTGCACGAAAACCCGATAAGCAAATAAATCTTAACGATTTTTCTACATACTCTTTACAGCCCCATTTCTCCATGCTAAAATATTTCCAGGCAGCAGGAAGAGCGTCCAGGCGGGGGCTTTTTTCTTTCTGCCTATAAAAAGCCTGAAAACGGGCAGGAGGGTATGTACATGAAGAAACTGATGAAGTATCTTGGCGATTACAGGAAGGAATCCATTCTGGCGCCGCTTTTTAAGCTGCTGGAAGCCTTTTTTGAATTGATGGTTCCGCTTGTGCTGGCAAGCATCATTGACCGAGGTATCAATGCGAACGGCGCCGGCGGGCCGGACACGGGCCATATCTGGAGGATGGGGTTATGTCTGCTGATATTAGCGGCGGTGGGACTGGTTTCCTCCATCACGGCCCAGTTTTTTGCAGCCAAGGCGGCGGTGGGGTTTTCCGCGAAGCTGCGGCAGGCCCTGTTTGACCATATTCAGGGGCTGAATTTCACTAATATCGACAAGGCGGGCACATCCACAATGATCACCCGTATGACCAGCGACGTCAACCAGATCCAGTCCGGTGTGAACCTGGTGCTGCGCCTGTTCCTGCGTTCTCCTATCATTGTATTCGGGGCCATGATCATGGCATTTACCATTGACGTAAAAAGCGCGCTGGTGTTTGTGGTGGCCATTCCGCTGCTGGCCATTGTGGTGTTCGGCATCATGGTGTGGACCATGCCTTTATATAAGAAGGTGCAGGCCAATCTGGACAAGGTTCTGGGGATTACCAGGGAGAACCTGACAGGCGTCAGGGTCATCCGGGCGTTTCACCAGGAAGAGGTGGAGGAAGGCCGTTTCCGGGGCTTCACCAAAGCCCTGGCGGACAGCCAGATCTTCGTGGGGAAGATCAGCGCGGTCATGAATCCTGTCACTTATGTGATTGTCAACGGCGCTATTATTATGCTGATTTATATCGGGGCCATCCAGGTGAACGTTGGGAACCTGACCCAGGGCGAAGTGGTGGCCATTATCAATTACATGTCCCAGATCCTGGTGGAGCTGGTGAAGCTGGCCAACCTGATCATTACGGTTACCAAGGCTCTGGCCTGCGCGGACCGTGTGGCGGGTGTGTTTGAAATTCAGAATGCAGATCAGGCCGCAGCAGGACAGACGGTGGGCGGCTCCGCTGAGAGGGCACAGCTGTCCGGGGCGGGCGAGAAAGCAGTGTCCGGCTCTGAAGGAAGCAGCCTGCCGGGCGAGAAAGCAGTGTCCGGCTTTGAAGGAAGCAGCTTGCCGGGCGAGAAAGCAGCGCCCGGTTTTGAGGCCGCCGCCGGAGAGCCGGCGCAGGAGGCGCCTTTCCTGCAGTTTGACCATGTGTCCCTGACCTATGCCGGGGCAGGCGCGGAGACACTTCATGACATTCATTTTTCCGTCAACAAGGGCGAGACCATCGGCATCATCGGAGGCACCGGTTCCGGAAAATCCTCCCTGGTGAACCTGATTTCCGGCTTCTACCCGGTGACCGGCGGCTCGCTTCGTCTGGAGGGCCGGGATATCTGCCAGATTTCCGAGGACGAGCTTCGGGGCATGGTGGGCATGGTGCCCCAGAAGGCGGTATTGTTCAAGGGAACCATCCGCAGCAATCTCCAGTGGGGCAAACCGGACGCCACGGAGGAGGAGATGTGGCAGGCCATCGACACAGCCCAGGCCAGGGAGGTTGTGGAAGGGAAGGAGAGCGCTCCCGGAAAGAAGGACGGCCTGGATGCCGCCGTCGCCCAGAACGGCAAGAATCTCTCCGGCGGCCAGAGGCAGCGTCTGACCATCGCCAGGGCACTGGTGCGCAGGCCCCGGATATTGATTCTGGACGACAGCGCTTCCGCACTTGACTACGCTACTGACGCAAAACTGCGGACCGCCCTTCGAAATCTTGAGGGAGGGATTACCACGTTCATTGTGTCCCAGAGGGCCTCTTCCATCCGCCATGCAGACAAAATTGTAGTACTGGATGACGGCGAGATGGCGGGCATCGGAACCCATGAAGAGCTTTTACAGAATTGTGATGTATACAGGGAAATCTACTTCTCCCAATATCCCGAGGAACGGCTGAAAGCTGCGGGAGCGACAGGAGGAACCCATCCTGAGCCGGGCAGAAACAGGGCAGAGGGATGTACGGAAAGAGACATGGCAGGGAAAGGAGGCGGAAATTATGGCTTCAGATAAAAAACAGGTAAACAAGAAGGGACGCTCCGGCCAGATGGCGGCATTGGGACAGGTGTTGAATTATATCAGAAGATACTGGCTGATGGTAGGTTTTTCCCTGGCACTGGCAGCAGTGACCGTCGTGCTGACCCTGTATGTGCCCATTCTGACGGGGGATGCGGTGGACCTGCTTCTGGGACAGGGGGCGGTGGCTTTCCCGGCGGTTTTTTCCATTATGAAGAAGATCGGAATCGCGGTGGCGGTGACGGCCCTGTCCCAGTGGGTGATGAATACCTGCAACAACCACATCACTTACCATGTGGTGAAGGATATCAGGGAGGATGCCTTTGAAAAACTGGAAAAGCTTCCCCTAAAGTACCTGGATGCCCACGCCTACGGCGACATCGTGAGCCGGGTGGTGGCGGACGTGGACACTTTTGCGGACGGCCTGCTCATGGGCTTTACTCAGCTGTTTACCGGGGTGCTGACCATTCTGGGCACCCTGGTCTTTATGATGGTCACCAATGTGCCCATCGCCCTGGTGGTGGTGTGCATCACGCCGGTGTCCTTCCTGGTGGCCAGGTTCATCGCTACGAGAACATATTCCATGTTCAAGCTGCAGTCGGAGATCCGGGGAGAACAGACATCCCTGATTGAGGAGGCCATCGGGAACCAGAAGATTGTGAAGACTTTCTCCAGGGAGGAAGCGGTGAAAGGCCAGTTCGCGGAGATTAACGGCAGGCTCCAGGGATGCTCCCTGCAGGCCATCTTCTTTTCCTCCATCACAAATCCGGCCACCCGGTTCGTCAACAGCCTGGTGTATGCGGGGGTGGGGATCTTCGGCGCCTTTGTGGCGATTCGCGGCGGCATCAGCGTGGGACGGCTGTCCTGTTTCCTAAGCTATGCAAACCAGTACACCAAGCCCTTCAACGAGATCTCCGGGGTGGTGACGGAGCTGCAGAACGCCCTGGCCTGTGCCGCCAGGATTTTCCAGCTCATCGACGAGGAGCCCCAGGTACCGGACGCAGAGGACGCGAAGGTACTTACGGACGCACAGGGCAATGTGGCTTTGGAAAATGTGTATTTCAGCTATGTGCCGGATAAAAAGCTCATTGAGAATTTCAACCTGAAGGTGAAGCCGGGCCAGAGAGTGGCCATCGTAGGCCCCACCGGCTGCGGCAAGACCACGGTGATCAACCTGCTGATGCGGTTCTACGACGTGGACAGCGGGGCGATCGCTGTGGACGGTACGGATATCCGTAAAATGACCAGGGGGAGCCTGCGCACCAGTTACGGCATGGTGCTCCAGGAGACCTGGCTGCGCAGTGGCACCATCCGGGACAATATTCGCATGGGGAAACCGGATGCCACGGAGGAAGAGGTACTGCAGGCGGCCAGGGCGGCCCATGCCCACAGTTTCATCAAGCGCCTGCCGCAGGGCTATGACACTGTCATTACGGAGGACGGCGGCAGCCTGTCCCAGGGCCAGAAGCAGCTTCTGTGTATTGCCAGGGTAATGCTATGCCTGCCGCCCATGCTGATTCTGGACGAGGCGACTTCCTCTATCGACACACGCACGGAGATGCGCATCCAGAATGCCTTCTCGAAAATGATGGAGGGCAGGACCAGCTTCATCGTGGCCCACAGGCTTTCCACCATCCAGGAGGCGGACATTATTCTGGTGATGAAGGACGGCAATATTATCGAGCAGGGGAACCATGAGACACTGCTTGCGAAGAAGGGATTTTATTCTACGCTTTATCATTCGCAGTTTGAGGGCTGAGTGTTTTTCTCACGGATTGTTTGTGCCGTTAAGAACGGCACTGACGCCGTAGGCTGCATGTCGGGAAGTGAGGACGGAATGAAGATTTTTCAGGCGTGCAGGAGTGGTATTCTTACAAAACTGCGCCAGCTTAATGAAAGCTGCCGGATTGTTTTCGGATCTCCGGCGGCTTTTTTGCGTGGAAGGACAGGCCGGTGGTAAAGGTTATCACCGGAGTCCGCCGATGCGGGAAATACCAGGCAGGGAGGTACATTATCCGCGGAAAGCTCCCGGACAGGCTGACCGGAGCGGCGGAGTGAGGAATTCCCGGACAGGCTGACCGGAGCGGCGGAGTGAGGAATTCCCGGACAGGCTGACCGGAGCGACGGAGTGAAGAATCCCGGACGGGTTGGTTGGAGCGGCGGAGTGAAGAATTCCGGACAGGTTGGTTGGGATGGCGAAGTGGAGAATCCCCGGACAGACGAATGTGGGATATATTCAATATCCGGGTTAAGAACTGCCCTTGAACTGCCGATATAAATATTATAGTATAATTGTAAAATGAACGCTTGGGGATGGAAAGATATGTTGGGATTTACCGTGAGCGGGAGAGGGGCGGAGAAACATGAAAGTACAGAACAATATAACGGTCTTCAGCGGCGATACGCGGAATAATGTCCGGGCGGAGTGGGTGAATAAGGAAGGAACGGATAGCTTCGACCAGAAGAGCAGGACCATATATGTCGGGAATTTCCTGAAGGAATTTCCCCTGCGGGAGAGGATTCAGCAGAGGAGGGCCGAGGTGCAGCAGCGGGCCATGAAGATCGTGCAGGATGCCTGGGACGGCGACAGGCAGCTGGATAAGGAAATTAAAATGCGCGAGGAGGAGTCCCGGGAGCTTCGGGAGGACAACAAAGAGCAGCTTGAGAATCTCAAAGATGTCAGCCGGAGGATGGAGGAGTTGCGGGAATCTTTCGGCATAGACCGGGGCAGCGAGGAGCAGCGGGAACTGGAGCGCATGATACAGGAACGCAGATCCGGCAATGTCAGCCTGTCTGAAAAGGAACCCACAGAATACCAGCGGCGTGCGCTGCTGTTGGAGAAAGAAGGCGCGGAATACAGGAGTCGGATCGCGGCTAACAACGGCCAGATACTGATGAACAGTGAAGAAACCAAGGCCATCCGGCGGGAACGCCTTAAAAGCCACACCATGGTGGATGCCCAGGTACAGGCCGAGGATGTGATGGAATCCCTTACCGACCAGGTGGTAGGAATGGTGGCTGAGGAGGCAAAGGAGCACCTGGACGAGGAGCAGGAGAAGAGGGAAGAACAGGCCGAAAAGATCGAGGAGAAGAGGGAAGAACTGGAGGAAGTCCAGGAGAAGCGGGACGAGAGAGAGGAAGAACTGGAAGAGATTATCGAGGATATGCCTGTGGAGGACATGACGAATCTGCAGCAGACCATGGATGAGGTCAAGAGGCAGGTCCAGAAGGTTCTCGCGGAGGCGAATATGGCCGTGGAGGACGTGAAGGGCGCGAAAGTGGATACGGCTGTGTGAAGGGACACGAAGAATGCGAAAGTGGATGTGGCCGTGCGAGAGGACATGAAGAATGCGAAGGCGGAAGCGGCCATGTGAGGGGACGTGAAGGGCGCGAAAGTGGATGCGACCAAATGAGAGGACTGAAGGGATCGAAGATAGATATGGCCAAATGAGAGGATGGAAGGTACCCGCCGGACGGGTACGGCATCCTGCGGCATAAAGAAGGAGCGGGCAGATACATCTGAGGGATGAAAATTTGCAGGAATGGAACAGGAGGGTACATGAAAGTACAGAACAATATCACAATTTTTACAGGGGATACCCAGAATAACGTCCAGGCAGAGAAGGCGAAGGCCGGTCAGAATACGCAGGGAAAGAACGGAACGATTTATGCCGGAAACCTGCTGTCGGAATTCCCCCTGAGGGACAGGCTTCAGCAAAGACGCGCCCAGGCCCGGGAGCGGGCCATGAAGATCGTGGGAGACACATGGGACGGTGACAGGAAGATTGATGAGCAGTTGGAACGGAGCAGGGAACATGTCCGGGAGCTGCAGGCTTCCTGCAAAGATGCCAAGGACAGTATCCGGGAGCTTACCGGGCAGGGCGAGGTTTTGATGGAAACCTATCAGGTGGATCCTGACAGTGAGGAACAGCAGGATCTGGAACTTTTGAAAAAGGCCCAGGCAGAAAGATATCCCTGGTCAGGCGTTGAACTGACAGAGGAAGAAAACGAGAGGCTGGCTGAAATACAGGGTAAGGAGCTTACCGAGTACCAGAAACGGCAGCTGGAGCTGAATGGGAACGTTCTGATGCACCGTGAGACCATATTCAAGGCCCAGAGGCAAATCGAGGAGGAGAACGCTGTTATCCGGGGCATACGCCAGGAGCGCCTGAAAAAGGATCCCATGCTGGAAGCCCGGAAGGAGGCGGAGGAGGTCATGGAGGCTGCCCGGGACGAGGCAATCGGCATGATCGTGGACGAGGCAAAAGACCATATCGACGAGGAGCAGGAGAAGAAGGAAGAGGAAGCCGAAGCCATCCAGGAGAAGAAGGAAGAGATGGAGAAGATCCAGGACAGGCGCGACGAGCGCGAAAAGGAGATGGAGGAACTCATGGGGGATATGCCCCTTGAGGAACTGGAGGATCTGAAGAATGCCCAGACACAGATGCAGCAGGAGATTCAGGACATCGTGAACAGGATGAACCTGGTGGCGGAGGATATCAAGGGCGCCCAGGTGGATGCAAGCCTGTAGATGCACACAAATCCGGTACTGCCCTGGCCGGGTTCCGAAGAATCTGCCAGAGTATCAATTTGTCAAAGTATAGGTCCGTCAAAATATAAAAAGAGGAAATGCCGAATGTCCCGGGGCGTTTCCTCTTTTTTAAATGTCTAGGTAAATCTGACAATATCATTCGGGGAGCAATTCAAAGCGCGACACAGTTTTTCAAGTGTCAACAATCCAGGACCATTTTGTCATACTGGTTCCGAAAGCCATAGAGATATTGAAGAGGATAGAGAGGCAGGGCGAGTACATGGTCATGCGGGACGGAGAAAGAATCACCGCTAACCGGATTGCCGTTATCTTCAGAATGTTCGCTAGGTACGAGGGTATCGCCGTAAAGTCTAGTCACAAAATGCGCAAGACCTATGCCAGCAACTTGAATGCCAGCGGGTCCCCCTTGACTGTATTCAGGAGATGTTGGGACACAATAATCTGAATACGACACTGGGCTATATCTACAATCCCCTGACGGAAAGCCAGGCCTATGACCTTATGACGAAAGCACTACAGCAGAACGTTTGTACTGCCTACGGGATTCTAGACACATAAAAACAGCGGAAACCCTTATTCTATGGACTTCCGCTTTACATTAACCAGAGCGATAGACGGGACTCGAACCCGCGGTTTCCACCTTGGCAAGGTGGCGCTCTACCAACTGAGCCACTATCGCATCAATTCTTCTCTCAAGGACAAGATATATTCTACTATAGGATGGTTTCCTTGTCAACAGTTTTTAAGAAATTGTCCAAAAAAATATTGGCAGAAATATTAGAATGTTAAATAATCCCAAAACCGGATTCCATCCCGCAGCCATTCTGTCAGGGGTGGTTCCGGTTCAGCAGGTGGCTGCGCAGCCATCCGCAAAAACGTTTCTCTATCAATGCCCAGCTGATCATGGCCAGGGTAACGCTGATTGCCACTGCTGCTGCCACTCCAAAAAGTCCATAGGGCGTAAAGGCGGAAAAGTCAAAAACCGCACGGTCAAGCAGCGCCACCGGATAATAGTGCATCAGATAGAGTGAAAAGCTGATATCCCCCAGGCGGACCAGGGAGGGAGGGATTTTTCCCCCATGCAGGCCGAGCAGAAAACTGCCCATTACAATCAGGAAAGCCGGAATTCCCCAGACAAAAAGCCTGCGGAAGCCCAGAATATTGATCGTCGGCTTGGTGGCAATGAGCCAGACAAAGCACAGCAGAACAAGGGCCAGGCTGCACACGGCTCCGGCGTTTTTAAGTGGTCTGGAGGCTCTGCTTATTGGAAGCAGTTCGAATGTCCCGTCTTTCGGAAGCGGTTCGGATGTCCCGTCTTTTGAAAGCGGCCCGGGACCCCCATCGTTCGGAAGTGACCCAGGGATCCTGCCCTTCGGGGGTGCGGTCTTAATCTCAATCTCCGGAACCGCTCTCCGGAATACGGGGAGCGATCCCTGCACACGCATCCGGTACAGCCCCCATGCCGCATAATAAGCGGTAATGCCGAAGAGGAATTCCAGCATCACGGGGTTCCCGTAAAAGGCAAGAAAAGCCGGCGGGGAGGGCAGCAGCGCCGCAGCGGCAGTAATTCCTGCCAGAAACAGGCCGCATATCAGGCCCCGGAACCTGTGGCTGATATGCATGGCGGCGAAGAATACCAGATAAAAGAATATTTCACAGTTCACTGTCCACCCGATGCGCATCAGGGGCTGCAGCGCCCCGTTCCCTATGTCAAAGGGGATAAACAGGAGGCTTTTGACCAGAAAGACGGGATCAGCCTTTGTCTGTTCGAACATGCCGGGAAAGAGTATGAGGAGCAGGAAAGTGCCCGCTGTCATAAGGTAGTAAAGAGGCAGGATGCGGATCAGCCTCTTGCGCAGGAAATATGCGGGGCCTTTGTGGGTGGAGAACATGATCATAAAACCGCTGATGCAGAAGAAAATATCCACTCCGAAAGCGCCGCAGTTTAAAAAGCGTATATGCTCAAGCACAATGAAGAGGGCTGTAATGCCCCGCAGGGCTTGTATGCTGTCAAAATGAAGCTGGTGAAAATCTGGCTGATGGTCTTTCATATCATTTCCCGTTTCCTTTTTTCTGGGGTTCCGGCCCGCGGCAGAAAGTTTTTGATTGCTGTCTGTTCACAGATGCTGCGAAGTTTTTTGCCGCGTCGGATTTATTCTGCTAGAAGTATAGCATATTCCTCCGGTAAAAGCCATGTTTCTGAAATAATCTTTATTTTCTGAAAATTTTCCCTTGCGGGAAATGAATTTACATAATAAAATAGAAAGAAAGAAACACGATTGAAAATTTTTGTATGGCAGGAAGAGCTTACATTTAATACAATAAGGCAAGAAGACAATACAAAACTGATAATACAAATGCTTCGGCGCTACATAGATAAAACGGAAACAAGGAGGTAGAGAGATGAAACTGATTTTTGTAGGCGCGGCCCATGAGGTGACGGGAAGCTGTCACTACATTGAGGTTGGCGGGAAACACATCCTGGTGGACTGCGGTATGGAGCAGGGGGTGAATGTTTTTGAGAATGTGCCCCTTCCGGTGGATGAATCCCTGATTGATTATGTGCTGCTGACCCATGCCCACATCGACCACACCGGACTGCTGCCGCTGATTTACGCAAAGGGGTTCCGGGGGCAGGTGTTCGCCACGGATGCCACGGCGGACCTGTGCAGCATCATGCTTCGTGACTGTGCCCACATTCAGATGATGGAGGCGGAGTGGAAGAACCGGAAGGCTAAGAGAAGCGAGTCCGTGGCGGCCATGGAACCACTTTACACCATGGAGGACGCGGAGGGGGTTATCAAGAGGATCGTATCCTGCCATTACAACCAGAAAGTGGAGATCTGTGACGAGATGACCATTCGTTTTACCGATATCGGACACCTTCTGGGTTCTGCAAGTATCGAGGTGTGGCTGCGGGAGGATGGGAACACCAGGAAGGTGGTATTCTCCGGGGACATCGGCAACAAAAACGATCCGCTGCTGCAGGATCCGGCCTGTACGAAGGAAGCGGATTATGTGGTCATGGAATCCACCTACGGGGACAGGTTCCATGCGGTGGACAGACCGGACTATGTGCATGAGCTGGCGGCGATTCTGAAGGAAACCTTTGACAGGGGCGGGAACGTGGTGATTCCTTCCTTTGCAGTGGGGCGTACCCAGGAGCTGCTGTATTTTCTGCGCAGGATCAAGGTGGATAATCTGGTGCAGGGACATGAGAATTTCCCCGTGTATGTTGACAGCCCCCTTGCGGTGGAAGCTACGGAGATTTTCCAGGAGAACCGGATGGAGTGTTTTGCCGGGGAAGCTCTGGAACTGGTACAGGAGGGGATCAATCCCCTGTCCTTCCCTGGTTTAAAGCTTGCGATTACAAGTGAAGAGTCCAGGGAGATCAACTTTAACGAGACGCCCAAGGTGATTATTTCCGCTTCGGGCATGTGTGAGGCCGGTCGAATCAGGCACCATCTGAAACACAATCTCTGGAGGCCTGAGTGTTCCATTCTCTTTGTGGGTTACCAGGCGGTTGGAACCCTGGGGCGCCTGCTTGTGGAGGGCATTGATGAGGTGAAGCTGTTCGGCGAGTCTATCCAGGTCAGGGCTGAGATCAAAAAGCTGGTGGGCATGAGCGGACATGCGGACAAGAACGGGCTCATCCACTGGATCTGCGGTTTTGAGGAGAAGCCCAAGAAGGTGTTTCTGGTACATGGCGAGGACACGGTGTGCACAGGTTTTGCGGAGTGCCTGAAGCTGGAATACGGACAGCGCACTTATGCCCCGTACAGCGGAACCGTGTTCGACCTGGTTTCGGGAAAACTGGAATACGAGGCAGTTCCTGTACCGGTGAAGAAGAAGGCAAAGGCTGTGGCGTCCAATATTTACGCAAAGCTGCTGGCTGCCGCACAGAGGCTGCTTAACCTGGTTAAGGGGCTTGACGGCATGCCGAATAAGGATATGACGAAATTCGCCGATCAGATCAATTCCCTATGTGATAAATGGGAGTGATGCAGGCAGGAAAGGGAGAGAAAAGGGATGAATATCATAGCGGCGGCGGACCGGAACTGGGCCATAGGCAGGAACGGCAGGCTTCTGGTGGCCATTCCCAGGGACCATAAATTTTTCCGGGAGGAGACCATGGGGAAGGTGGTGGTGCTCGGGCGGAAAACCCTGCAGACCTTTCCCCAGGGGATGCCCCTGCAGGGGAGGACGAATATCATTTTGTCCAGGGATATTTCGTTCCGGGTAAAGGGGGCGGAAGTGGTGCATTCCCTGGAG
>CAJTSY010000001.1:112356-131042 GCA_910578995.1 uncultured Acetatifactor sp. | reverse complement strand
GGTGATCTGAAACCTGCTGTTTTTTATTGACATTTTTCCCGGAACTTGGTATGATATCCAAAGGGTTTTTATAACAGAATCTGATTACAGGCTTCAATGGAAGACTGCGGGACGGACAGGCTGAGGCCAGGGCTGCGGCGAATGTCCGGCTGTCCGCAAAGCAAGGAAGGGTGAATAAATATGCAGAAAATGGAAGAGGTGCATTCCAAAGTATTTCAGTTGCTTGTAAACAATACCTCCGGCGTCTTAAGCCGCATTTCGGGGCTTTTTTCCAGACGGGGATATAATGTAGAGAGCATTACCGCAGGGGTCACATCGGCTCCCCGGATTACACGCATCACCATTGTGGCTTCCGGCGACGACGAGATACTGGAACAGATCGAGAAGCAGGTGTCAAAGCTTGAGGACGTGCGGAGTATCAAGGAACTGGAACCGGAAAAGAGCGTCTACCGGGAACTGATTATGATCAAGGTGCGCGCCACGGCAGAGCAGCGCCAGGGCATCATTGCGGTGGCAGATATTTTCCGTGCCAAAATCATTGACGTGGCTCCCGAAAGCCTGATGATCGAGCTTACCGGCAACCAGCAGAAGATCGAGGCATTTATTGACCTGCTGGAGGGGTATGAAATTCTGGAACAGGCCAGAACCGGAATCGCCGGCCTGAGCAGGGGTACAGAGCCTGTCGTTACATTTGATTAGCTCCAGGGATGACCTGTCAGTTATAAATGATTCTGCAAGGATACATATTCTGCAGGACAAAATCGCCTGGGAGCTGTCGGTGCCCGGAGAATTTAGGGGCGCATGCACTTTGCGGCCATAAATTACTCCGCTGAGTGGCACTGACAGCGGACAGGCATAAAATTAGGAGGAAGAAATACAATGGCAAAGATTTTTTATCAGGAAGACTGTAATCTGTCCCTTCTGGAGGGAAAGACCATCGCTATCATCGGCTACGGCAGCCAGGGACATGCCCATGCGCTGAACCTGAAGGATTCCGGCTGTCATGTGATCATCGGTCTGTACGAGGGTTCCAAATCCTGGGACAAGGCCGTAAAGCAGGGCTTTGAGGTGTTTACCGCCGCAGAAGCCGCGAAGCAGGCGGACATTATCATGATCCTGATCAACGATGAGAAGCAGGCGGATCTTTACAAGAAGGACATCGAGCCCAACCTGGAGGAGGGCAATATGCTGATGTTTGCCCATGGCTTCAATATTCACTTCGGCTGTATCGTACCTCCCGCTTACGTGGACGTGACCATGATTGCCCCTAAGGGACCGGGACATACCGTGAGAAGCGAGTACCAGGAAGGCAAGGGTGTTCCCTGCCTTATAGCCGTGGAGCAGGATGCGACGGGCAAGGCACAGGATATCGCCCTGGCTTACGCACTGGGCATCGGCGGCGCAAGGGCCGGCGTTCTGGAGACTACCTTCCGCACCGAGACAGAAACTGACCTCTTCGGTGAGCAGGCCGTTCTGTGCGGCGGTGTGTGCGCATTGATGCAGGCCGGGTTTGAGACTTTGGTGGAGGCCGGTTATGATGAGAGAAATGCTTACTTTGAGTGTATCCATGAGATGAAGCTGATCGTGGACCTGATCTACCAGAGCGGTTTTGCAGGAATGCGGTATTCTATTTCCAACACTGCGGAATACGGCGATTATATTACCGGACCCAAGATTATCACCGAGGATACCAAGAAGGCCATGAAGAAGATCTTAAGCGATATCCAGGACGGAACCTTTGCGAAGGAATTCCTGCTCGATATGTCCCCGGCAGGACGTCAGGTGCATTTCAAGGCCATGAGAAAGCTTGCTTCCGAGCATCCGGCAGAGAAGGTGGGCGAGGATATCCGCAAGCTCTACAGTTGGAATAATGAAGACGACAAGCTGATTAACAATTAAAAACGGCTGATAAGCCCTCTGCAGGAGAAAGGTTCTTGCAGAGGGCTTTTGCTTAATAGGATACAGGGAGAGAAGACATGTTATATCCGAGAAGAGAGGAAGGGAACTGACGGAAGCGCTTTTTAGAGATCCGCCCTGCGAATACAGGGGAGCGCCTTTTTGGGCATGGAACTGCAGAGTGACCAGAAAGCAGATCGAGGAACAGACTGAGCCTGCAGGCGATGGGAATGGGAGGTGCCCATATTCATTGCCGGACAGGGATGGACATTCCCTATATGAGCGGGGAATTTCTGGATCTGGTCTCCTATGCCCATGAACAGCTGGCACAGAAGGGGATGCTGACCTGGTTGGGAGAGGGAGGTTATGCCGGTATCTGTGACCAGGTATCGTTATCATGATCATATTTCGGAACGTTTTGCATATGCTTATGCGGACCAGATCGGCGCATGGTGCAGCGGGCATCATCTGGCTCTGACCGGGCATATGATGAAGGAACCTGATTTGATGAGCCAGACCATGGCTCTGGGAGAGGCGAAGCGGGATTATCCGGCCTGCATCGGCTACCGGTTTCCTTGGTTTGAAAAATATAAACGGATAGAGGATTATTTTGCCAGGGTGTATACGGCATTGGTGCGGGGGGAAGCCAGTGGTAAAGATCGGCGTTATCCACCCGGTGGAATCATACTGGCTGAAATGGGGCAGCGAAGAGACAACAGGAGAAGAACGCAGGGAGATGGATACGCTCTTTTCCAATTTGACGCAGTGGCTGCTTTACGGTTTGCTGGATTTTGATTTTATTTCCGAATCTCTGTTGGAGAAAATGCCGGAGAGCGGAGAATCCCGGGGCCGGGAGGACAGCTTACGGCAGAAGGCAGTTTTCCGGGCAGGCACTATGGGATATGAAGTCATTCTGGTGCCGGATTGTCTGACCCTGCGGGAAAATACGGTAAAACGTCTGGAAGCATTTGCGGAAAAAGGCGGAAAAGTATTTTTCCTGGGACGCATGCCGGAATATATGGGTGTAAGACCGATGGACAACAGCCGCCTGGAGCGGACAGGGACTTTGCTTCCCGCCGCAAGGGAGACCATCTGCCGCGCCCTGGAGCCCTGGCGCATGGTATCTGTCCGGGACGGCCGGGGAAAGCGTTCCGGCAATCTGCTGTATCAGATGCGTCAGGACGGAGATAATCGGTGGCTTTTCCTGGCTCATTGCGAAAAGCCGGAGAATCCGGATGATACGGCACCGGAGGATTGGACGGTTCAGGTGGCCGGAAAATGGAATGTTGTATGTTATGATGCCATGGAGGGGGAAATTGTCCCGGTAGCCGCCCATATCCGGGAGGGAGAGGGGGTCACGGAATGGCAGGTACGGTCCTATGCCCAGGATTCCCATCTGTATTGTCTGAAAGCGGGAGAGGCACAAGCGGCCGATTGTACGAAAGCGGGAAAGGTGCAAGCGCCTGACCGGCCGAAATCCTGTTTTTCACAGAGGAAGCAGCTGCCGGTTCCGGAGACGGTAAGTATTACGCTGGAGGAGCCCAATGTGCTGGTCCTGGATATGGCCCGGTTTATGCTGGACGGAGGACAGTGGCGGGAAAGGGAAGAGATTCTGCGTCTGGATAATGTGATCCGCGCAGAGCTTGGTTATCCCAGAAGAAAGATGCCTATGCCCAGCCCTGGATTTACGGAGAAAATGCTTATGAACATACGGCAAGAGTCAATCTGGAAGCCATGTATTTGTTGGGGGATTTCGGGGTCCGCGTCAGTGGAAGCAGGGCAGTGCTCACGGAGCTTGAGGGGAAAATCGGTTTCGGCGATATCTGCCACCAGGGACTGCCTTTCTACGGAGGGAACCTGGTGTATGGCATCCCCCTGGAACTGCCTGAGCGGGGAGAGCTGGCGGTACAGATCCCGAAGTTTCGGAATCCCCTGATCGAGGTGATATTGGACGGCAGGGAGAGCAGAGATCTGTTTCAGAGCCCATATCTGGTCCGCTTTTCGGGAGTGGAGAAGGGAAGGCACCTGCTGGAATTGAGGGCTTACGGGAACCGCAGGAGTACCTTCGGCCAGCTGCATAACTGCAGTGAGGAGATCGGCTGGTGCGGGCCGGATGCCTGGCGGACGGAGGGGGGTAAACTGGGCTTATGAGTATCAGCTGACCAGGACGGGGATTTTGGTCAGACCCTTATTAGAATTTGTTACCTTAGAAAACGGATGAGGAATGAGTGCATTTGTAATGTAAAATAGGAAGCGGCAGATGAATGCACTCACGGTACTGATTCCATATCCGTCTGACGACGGACTTTCCTATAAGGTAAGAAAACCTCTCTGCAGTCAGGGACAGATCATCCTGCCGTAGAGAGGTTTTTTTCGTTTGGTTTGTTTCATGAATAAGAAAGTCCGTTGACGGGCGGCCCTCTTTATCTGGATTTTCCCAGCGCAGTCTTCTGGGAGACTTCCGTTTTCTTCTCATAGCATGCGAAGGCATTGTCCACTAGCTTTTTGTCCGGCCTGGGTGTAAAGAGGCTTACCACTGGCACAATAACCAGGCCCGCAAGCATGGCGATGGCGCCGCAGTTGATGGGCGACTGCATGATTGCCGGGAAGGAGGAGCGGAAGAAAATATTGGCGATCATTAATATGGAGCTGAACAGGAAGCAGACCCAGCAGGATGCCTTGGTTACCTTTTTGGAATAAAGTGAGTAGAGAAAAGGTGCCAGGAAGGAACCGGCCAGCGCACCCCAGGATACGCCCATCAGCTGAGCGATAAAGGTCACGGAGCTCTTGTACTGGATCAGGGCCAAAACGGAAGAAATGGCGATAAAGACCACGATCAGGATACGCATGGTCAGAACCTGCTTTTTCTCCTCCATCTTCTTGAAAACAAGAACCTTCAAAAAGTCAATGGTCAAAGTGGAGCTGGACGCAATGACCAGAGAGGATAATGTGGACATGGAGGCGGAGAGCACCAAAATCACCACCAAAGCGATCAGCATGGGAGAGAGACCTGACAACATGGTGGGAATAATGGAGTCAAAGCCGTTCGCCGTCACGTCGATCTGATCGGAGAAGAGTCTGCCGAAACCGCCCAGGAAATAGCTGCCGCCTGCCACTACCAGAGCGAACAGGGTGGAGATGATGGTCCCCTTTTTGATGGACTCTTCGTTTTTGATAGCGTAGAATTTCTGTACCATCTGCGGAAGACCCCAGGTGCCCAGAGAGGTCAGGATTACCACAAACATCAGGTTCAGCGGATCCGGTCCGAAGAAGGAGGCGAAGATGCCGGGCGTGGCTGCTGCGGATTCGTCCGTCACTCTCGCCAGATTGTCCAGAGCCGCCATAAAGCCGCCTTTGCTCTTTAATACCGCCGCGATGACCGTTACGATGCCTACCAGCATGATTATGCCCTGAATGAAATCATTGATGGCAGTGGCCATGTAGCCGCCTGCGATGACATAGATTGCCGTCAATACGGCCATCAGCAGGATGCAGACGGAGTAATCTATGTCAAAAGCCATACCGAAGAGCCGGGACAGGCCATTGTACAGGGATGCGGTATAAGGAATCAAAAAGATGAATATAATGGCGGAAGCTCCGATTTTCAGCGGCTTGCTGCCGAAACGTTCCCCGAAAAACTGGGGCATGGTGGCAGAGTCCAGATGCTGCGTCATAATGCGGGTGCGGCGTCCAAGGACCACCCAGGCCAGCAGGGAGCCGATGATGGCATTGCCGATTCCTGCCCATGTGGCGGCTACACCGTATTTCCAGCCGAACTGTCCCGCATAGCCCACGAATACAACTGCGGAAAAATAGGATGTGCCGTAGGCAAAGGCGGTGAGCCACGGCCCCACGGAACGGCCGCCCAGTACGAAGCCGTTGACATCGGTAGCATGTTTGCGGCAGTAGAGCCCGATGGCGATGAGCACCGCAAAATAGAGGATAAGTAATAGTAGTTTCATAGTGCCTCCTATAGGTATGTTTGATTATTGCAAGGCGTGACGGTTTTGTTATGAAAGTACACTGTCACACGCTGCAAGTTTAAAGTGATGAAGTAACTATAGCACAACTTGGCGGGATATGCAAATATAACTTAAAAACGGAGAAAAAATCTTAAGATAATTGGAAACTATTTTGTTACCAAAATTGCTTGTAAATGTAAATGTGTTGCAGTATAATAGGACTATATGGTTGAGCGGGTCCGGCGGATAGGAGAGAGAGGAAGCGACTATGGAAGGGAAAGAGACGAATATAACAAAATCCGAACAAAAGCTGCTCTGCTTATTATGGAAGGAAGGGGCGATGTCCGTAATGCAGATTACGGGAAAGCTGGAACAGGATACCGGATGGAGCAAGCAGGCAGTTATTTCTTTTCTGAAAAGGATGGAAGCCAAAGGTCTTGTGACCTATGAGCGGCGGGGCCGGACCAGATTTTATATGCCGGTGCATTCGGAGGAGACTGTGGCAAGGAGAGAAAGAAGCACATTTCTGCAGAATTTCTATCAGGGCAGACTGGGATTGATGGTCTCGGCCATGGCCCAGGAGAATGCGCTGTCCCGGGAGGACATCCGGGAGATCAGGAAGGTACTGGAGGAGCTTAGGCCGGAGGGAGACGCAGAAGAGAGTTGAAGGAGGATATATGAGATTTTTGTACTTAAGCCGGATTACGGCGGAAGCGGCGGTTCTGACACTGCTGGTTATCCTGGTCAGCCGGGTATTGCTGAGGCGGTTGGAACCGGGCGTGAAGTATTTTCTGTGGATTTTTGTAGCGCTGCGGATTCTGGTACCGGTGCGGGTTGAGATCTTGCCGGAAGTGCCCGGGGTCACGGAATGGGTATGGAGAGGCAGTGAACGGACGGAAGCGCTGCCAGAGGAAAGTGCAGGAGAATTTATCGAAGCGTCAGGGACGGACAGCGGTCACCATGCCGGCGGGCAGACGAAAGCAGCACTGCCGGAGGACAGCGGCGTAGACTATACGGCTGGAAGAGACGACCGGCAACTGATAGGAGTGGCTGAGGAACAGACAAAGCAGGAAGGGCAGCTCCGCCGGCTTATTTTCTGCCTGTGGCTTGCGGGCGCAGCGATAACGGCAATCTATCTGACGGCCAATAATATCAGGCTCTTTTTCAGCTTAAAATTGGGAAGAAAAAGGGTGGGGACACTTCTGTACGGAATTCCGTTATATGATATGCCGGGATACAACTGTCTGGCGGGTGTCTTCTCCCCGGCAGTCTATATAGATATGGAAGGTCTGAAGGAGGACTCCGTGATAGAGCATGTAATATTGCATGAGCGCCAGCATCTGAAGGCGGGAGATCCGTTTTGGCAGTTTCTGCGGGTGATCTGTCTGATTCTGCAGTGGCATAATCCTTTCATATGGTGGGCCTATTATGCCTCAAGGCAGGATGGAGAGCTGGCCTGCGACGCCAGAGTGGTCAGGGGGATGCAGCCGGGGGAACGCTATGCCTACGGGGAGAGCCTGTTGGCCGCGGCTGCCTGCTCCTGTACAGAACACCTTCGGGGGAATCTGGCCACATCGGCGGGAGGCGCCAGACGTTTTATGGAGAGAAGGATCAAGGGAATCATGCGGTACAGACATGGGTATGGAGCGGGTGTGTCAGCGGTCATGATCTGCATGCTGGGAATAACCTGTTTTGCAGCATTTCATGAACCGGACGGGAGAAGCCTGACGGATAATCCCGGCAAAGGGAAGGAAACAGCGCTATCGAATGCGGCGGATGCGGGAAGACATGGTCTGTACATTCCGGAAAACGGATCGGAGGATGTGCGGACGGAGGATTCCGAATACAGAGTGGAGATTTCCATAGAGGAGCATTATATCACCAATACCGGGAATCTATCCAATCTCTATTATATAGATGAGGAGCGGGTCTTGTGGGGGTGCGGAGAGAATAGTTACGGCCAGCTGGGGCAGGGGCCGCAGGGGAAGAATTTCTATAAGGATATGGTGAAAATAGCGGAAGAGGTCATACATGTAGACTGTTCCCAGGAGGGCTTTACCATTTATCTCACAAAGGATCATAAGCTCTACGGCATGGGAAACGGTACCGGGGGAGCGCTGCCGCGGTATGAGAAAGAAGAATGGATGAAGCATGTGAACAGGGAGTATCATCTGGTGACAGAACCTAGCCTTCTGATGGAGGATGTGGCCTATGCCCGCTGCGGCCGGAGTGATGTGGCCTGTATGAAGACGGACGATTCGGTCTGGATCTTCGGGACCGTCGGGTATGACAGAGACAGGGAGTGTTTCTATCCCTATCCTGTGAAGGTGCTGGAGGATGCGGCACTGGTGACGGGTGGGGCGTATAATCATGCGGCATTGCTCCGCGACGGAAGCCTGTGGACATGGGGGGACAATTATGCGGGAAACTGCGGAACCACTGGTACGGTTGTGTCTGCGCCGACACAGGTGGCAGAGGATGTGGCCATGGTCTGGACAGGGCGTATCAGCTACAATATGGATTGTCAGGATTTGACTGAGTTTATCGAGAATTATGAAAGAGATCGGGAGAATACCATGATTCTGACGAAGGACGGCTCTTATTTCATTTGCGGCGCCGATGTGGGGGAGGAAAAAGCGCTTCCGATTTATTATGAAGCGGGAAATTTTCCGTTGGTGTGCTCCTGTGAATTTCTGCCATGGGATGGAGAGCTGAAGTAAATATGCCTATGACAAGATGTATTTTCGCACTTATCTGTGCGGAAAACCGGAGTGTTTTGCATCGAAACGCATAATTTGAGCGCTTTGCACGTATCTGGTGTTTTGAGAGGAGTGAACGGTAGTTTATTTGTACAATTGTACGGAAAAAAGCTTGAAATGTATGGGTGTTATGGTATAATATTTACACATGAGTACTGTGTCAGCTTTTGATTCCATATGTGCCGATGCGCATGAGATTGCGGGACAATGTTGATTCAATAGTGAGTGGCTATAGTACGATCATTATATATTAGTAGAGGAGGAACATTTTAATGGCAGAGAACAGGTTGATTGGCGATTATCCGGTGATTGGTATCCGGCCTACGATTGACGGCAGGAGAGGCGCACTGAAGGTGCGGGAATCACTGGAAGATCAGACCATGAACATGGCAAAGGCAGCGGCTGCCCTTTTTGAGGAGAACCTGCGCTATTCCAACGGCGAGCCGGTGAAGGTTGTGATCGCGGACACCACCATCGGACGTGTGGGAGAGACAGCTGCCTGTGCGGACAAGTTCAGGAAGGCAGGCGTGGACATCACCCTCACCGTTACTCCCTGCTGGTGCTACGGCGCGGAGACAATGGACATGGATCCCAATACCATCAAGGGCGTATGGGGATTCAACGGCACGGAGCGTCCCGGCGCAGTATATCTGGCATCCGTATTGGCAACCCATGCCCAGAAGGGACTGCCCGCATTCGGTATCTACGGACATGATGTACAGGAGGCGGATGATACATCCATTCCTGAGGATGTGAAGGAGAAGCTCCTTCGTTTCGGCCGCGCCGCAGTGGCAGTGGCTACCATGAGAGGCAAATCCTATCTGCAGATCGGTTCCATCTGTATGGGTATCGGCGGCTCCATCATTGACCCGGCCTTTATCGAGGATTACCTGGGCATGCGTGTGGAATCCGTAGACGAGGTGGAAATCATCCGCCGTATGACGGAAGGTATTTATGATCAGAAGGAATACGAGAAGGCTCTTGCATGGGTGAAGGAGAACTGTATCGAAGGCTTTGACAAGAATCCGGAATTCATCCAGAAGACGAGGGAGCAGAAGGATAAGGACTGGGAGTTTGTAGTCAAGATGATGTGTATCATCAAGGATTTGATGAACGGCAACAAGAATCTGCCTGAGGGAAGGGAAGAGGAGATGGTTGGGCACAATGCCATCGCCGCAGGTTTCCAGGGACAGCGTCAGTGGACGGATTTCTATCCCAACTGTGATTTCCCCGAGGCTATGCTGAATACCTCCTTCGACTGGAACGGGGCAAGGGAGCCTTATGTGTTGGCTACGGAGAACGATGTGCTCAACGGCCTGGGCATGCTGTTCATGAAGCTGCTCACCAACCGCGCCCAGATTTTCGCGGATGTGCGTACATACTGGAGCCCTGAGGCCGTGAAGAAGGCCACAGGCTATGACCTGGAGGGCGTTGCGAAGGAAGCGGGCGGATTCATCCACCTGATCAACTCCGGTGCGGCATGTCTGGATGCCAACGGACAGGCCAAGGATGCCGACGGCAACGGCGTCATGAGGCCCTGGTATGAGGTGACCGAGGAAGACCAGAAGGCTATCATGAAGGCTACCACATGGAACTATGCTGACTGCGGCTATTTCAGGGGCGGCGGATTCTCTTCCCGTTTCGTGACAGAGGCCGAGATGCCTGCCACCATGATCCGCCTGAACCTGGTGAAGGGACTGGGACCCGTGCTGCAGATCGCAGAGGGCTGGACCATCCATCTTCCTGCGGAAGTGACGGATGTGCTGTGGAAGCGCACCGACTATACATGGCCCTGCACCTGGTTTGCTCCCAGGACCACCGGCAAAGGCGCTTTCAAGACCGCTTATGACGTGATGAACAACTGGGGCGCTAATCACGGCGCCATCAGCTACGGCCATATCGGCGCGGACCTGATCACCATGTGCTCCATGCTCCGCATCCCTGTAGCGATGCACAATGTGGATGAGGAGAAGATCTTCCGGCCCGCCGCATGGAATGCTTTCGGCATGGACAAGGAAGGACAGGACTACCGGGCATGCGCGGCTTATGGGCCTATGTACAAATAAGCGGCTGTCTGTAGATAGCGATATTTGAATCATTGAGGGTACATTCCCCGATGCCTGCATCGCATAAACCAGCACCGAGCGTAGCGAGGTTGGGGCGAATACTCCGCTCCTGCGAAGCAGGAGGCAAACACCCTTGTGATGTTTGAGTGCTTGCACCGGGGAAGTTTATTTTGATGAAAATGTAATCTGAAAAACGGCGGATCGCACAAAAATGCGTTCTGCCGTTTTTGGGTAAGTTATAGTAAACGCCATAATGAATCCCAAAGAGGGTTTCATTCCCCGCAGCCTGCTGAGGGGAATTTCATTCTAACATTGCCTGAAAGCCATTACAGCGGCAATCGACACAGTATGTCAAAACGTAGTATGTTTTCAATTGGAGCTTGATTTAAAATGAAAAGAGATTATCAGCGATTCAAGAATAAATTGATAGCTTTTTCTGCCTGCTGATGTTTTAATATTGATACAGGCCTGAAACGAAAGGAATCAATAGACAATGTCTGTAGAGGCAGCGCTTATAACTGCCGCAGACGCCACAGAAGCAGGAGGAGAAAATGGAACAGAACGGATTTCAATTTAACAGCAGATATCAATTCAATATGGGCCAGATCGGCAGAAGGATATCAGGGCTCCGTAAGGAGCAGAATATGACCCAGATGGAACTGGCGGACAAGCTTGGGATCAGCTTTCAGGCTGTCTCCAACTGGGAGCGGGGCAATACCATGCCTGATATCGGCAAACTGCCGGAACTGGCGGAGATCTTCCAGGTGACTACGGACGAGCTTTTGGGCGAAACTTCCGGTTTGGTACGCAGCGCCGTCCAGGGAAAGATGGAAGAGTATATGGAAGAAAATCCGGTATCGGCAGAAGAATTTGCCAAAGCGGCCCCGCTGCTTTCCCCCGTCCAGGCGGAGACAGGATTTGAAAAATTGACAGAGCAGACCCCCCGGCTGAAGTTAAAGGATATAGAGGATATCCTGCCCCATATCAGCACTGCCTTGGTGGACGAACTGGCATTGAAATACGCAGATTCCCCGGAATGGAAGGATCTGGATGAAATCGTGCCTTTTGTGAGCGGCAATGTGTTGGAACAGATCGCCAACAAACTGGCAGGGGAAGGAAAAAATATTGAGGATATCGCACCTTTCCTGAGCAACCAACAGATCGACCGGCTGGCCCTTGTCTATGCGGCAGCATCCCAGTGGGGTCATTTGGAGGATCTTGCACCCTTTATAAGCGGAGAAACGCGGGTGCAGATTGCGGACAGGATGGCAGAGGAAGGGGAATATGGACATCTGGAGGACTTCCTGCCCTTTCTTGGAACCGAGACCGTGACCAGGCTGGCCTGGAAAGCTTATGAAGAGAAAGGAACCGCGACAGTGGAAGATTTCCTGCCTTTTCTTGGGTCCGAGACCGTAGCAAAGCTGGCTCAGAAGGCTTATGAAGAGAAGGGGATCAGCCATGTGGAAGATTTTATGCCGTTCCTGCCGGGCGCAGTGAAACAGGAGATCGCCCGGAAGGAATATGACAGGAACGGCCTGGGCGGGCTGGAAGATATCGCCCCCTTTCTGGACAGGAGTTTTCTGAACAGCCTGGCGGCGGAGGCGTTGGACAGGGAGGGAGTCAAGGCGCTTGCACCGATTGCTCCCTTCCTGGATAAAGAAATGCTCACGCGGATTGTCAGGGAGAAATATTTATAAAAGGGTATGATGTTTTATTCTGCCAGTACATTTTTCTTCAGGCTGCTGACAGCCATCAGGATATACACAAAGTATATCAGGAAAAACAGTCCCACAGCGGTCCCCAGGATGCCCATGAGCTGTCCCGGCCCATCTATGGTGCCTGGCTCGAAGGCATGGGCCATGGTCCACAGAAGAGGGAGGCTGATGAGCAGCGGCGGCAGGGCGGGCATGGCATAGTAGATCGCAAGCTGTCTGTGCAGGGCGCGTGTCATCTCCGCCCTGTCCATGCCCAGCTTTCCCAACAGGCCGAACTGCCGCCGGTATCTGGCGCTTTCGTCAAGCTGCTGTACGGTCAATATGGTGGCGGAGGCCATGGTGAGGATCAGTGCCAGGTAGTACAGCGGGAAAATGGTGCAGGCCGACATACTGGCACATTCTCTGGCCAGGGAGGATCTGGTCATCAGGGTACTGCTGCCTGTGCTGTAATAGGTCAGGCCGGTTTTTCCGCCCGATTGTTGTTCGTGGATCGCCGAAAGCCGGTCGTCCTGTTCCAGGGTCAGCGGGCGGAGGGCCATGGCGCCGTAGATTTTGTGGCTGACAGGGCGGAACCGCAGGCATACATCCGGCACTACCAGAATAAAGCCCCGCCCGTTTCCGTCCCAAAGCTTCTGGGTGAAATGCTCCGTGTATACGCCGCCCGGCTGCAGTTGTGTTCCGCCTGCCGTGACGGGCTGTTCATAGCTTTTCATCAAGCTGCCCAGATAGGGCATACAGTGGACGATGTAATGTCCCGGTTCCAGGAGGGCCTCGCTGTATCCAAGCATTTTGCGCAGAGCGGCGTAATCGCTGTAGGCCATCAGGGGGTCATAGTTGTAATAGGTGTAGTATTCCTCATTTTCATTGATGTAATCTGTCACCTGGAGATTCTCCCCCTGATAGATATCGTACTGCATGGATGCCAGGAGGGGGATCTCGTCCCTGATATATTCCAGGTAGGGTCTGAATTCCGGCGCGGCGGATTCGAGGCGGGTTTCCGGATTGGGAATGCTGTGCGGGAAGGAAGCCGCGCCTGCGCTAAATTCGGCTGCGGAATTATCCGGTTCGCTTTCGGAACTGCCGGAAGCGGCAGTATTGGCATTCGTTAACAAGGCTTCTGTTCCGATAAAAATGTCAAAACAAGTGCTTCCTTCTACCCGGTTCTGGAACAGCGTACTAAACAGCATCCCCGTCCCCTCGCTGACCAAAGTTACGGTAAAGAGCAGGGAGATGGCCGCCATGGTCAGTCCCATGGTCGTCATCTTGGCGGACAGGCCGCGGAAAACCAACAGTGTATTCGAGACGTACTTCTTCCCGGGGCGTTTCTCAAAATAGGCGGGTACGCCGGAGGAAAAGCAGAGGAAAAACCCGTACAGGAAAAACACGACGCATGCCGTCCCAAGGATGATCAGGGGCATGTTCCTGGTCAGCAGTAAAAAGGTGCCGGCGATGCCCGACAGGATAGCGGCCAGGAACAGTTTCCGGCGGTTTCGGCCCTGTTTTACCGCCGCCTTTTCATTCTTTTTTTCAAAATAGATCAGATCATGAATCTTCAGCTTCCGGATCCGCTTCCGGCTTCTGCTCAGCGCCATCAAATAGATTACGGTAAAATATACAAAAGTTAGCCCTAAAGCCCTTGGCGAAAGAGCCAGGCTGAAGGTATAGGGGGCGTGGAACAGGGACAGGATAACCGCCCGCATCATCTGGAAGATCATTCCTCCCAGGGGAAGCCCCAGCAGCAGAGCCGCAGCCCCCGCGATCAGATTTTCCAGGAAGAACAGCCTGGCGACCTGGTTATTTTCCAGACCAATGAGGATATAGGTGCCCAGCTCCCTGCTCCGCCGGGAGAGCAGGAAGGATGTCACATAGTGGATCAGCCATCCCATGACGCAGATAACTAAGATACTGGTCATGATAATAAAGACCGGCAGGCTTTCCATGAAGGAGGACAGGGCCAGAAGCTCCTGGGAAAAAACAAGTCCGTTAAAGGCGTGGATCAGGGCCGCGGACAGGACTACCGTGACGAAGTAGACCAGGTAATCTCCGGCTTGCCGCCTGGCATTGCGGAGGGAAATGTTAAATAACGTCACTGATATCACCCCCTAACAGTCCCAGCACATCCAGGATCTCATGGTAGAAAACGCTCCTTGTCCGGCCGCCGCGGATCAGCTCGTTGAACAGCCGCCCGTCCTTGAGAAACAGCACTCTGCCTGCATAGCTGGCGCTGTAGGCATCGTGGGTCACCATGAGAATGGTGGCATGGTAGTCCCGGTTCATGCGGGACATAATTTCCAGTAAATTTTTGGACGCTTTAGAGTCTAATGCGCCGGTGGGCTCGTCCGCCAGGATCAGGGACTGTCCTGAAACCATGGCTCTGGCGCAGGCCGCCCGCTGCTTCTGCCCGCCGGAGACCTGGTAAGGAAATTTGTCCAGGACATCGTCGATGCGCAGGCGCATGGCTACATCCTGGACCTTATCCCGGACGGTGCGGGGGGCGGCGTGGTTGATGGTGAGCGCCAGGCCGATATTTTCTTCCAGGGTGAGGGTGTCCAGCAGGTTGAAATCCTGGAAGACGAATCCCAGCTTCTCCCGCCTGAAGCGGGCCAGTTCCTTCGGGGGCAGGGATGCGATGTCCTGTCCGTTCAGCATGATGTGTCCCGCGCTGACGGCGTCGATGGTGGAGATGCAGTTTAACAGCGTGGTTTTACCGCTGCCGGAGGCGCCCATGATGGCGATAAACTCCCCTTCCGCCACATCGAAGCTGATGCGGTCAAGGGCTTTGGTGACGTGATTTTTGCTTCCGTAATATTTTTCGATTGCTTTTACCTGTAACATATTACCATCCTTTCTTTTGGGGATGATATCATGATACACCTGCGGCTGGGATAATGGTATCGAATTTGTATGGATTTAGGTTACAAATTTGAAAGATTCGATTTTTCTAATCATTTGTACCATGGAAACTGCGCCGTCGGAAATGTTCGATATTTCGCTGAAATGATTACGTTTATAGAACTGAATCAGACTTTGAATGTTTCGGCATTCAATCATTAAGTATCTTCCGCCAACCAAATTTAAGGCAGCGGAGATTGTATCATAGGCTAAGTCCGGCATTGTATTTGCCGTTTAGGTATTGTTATATGGCTGATGCTGTTGTATATTTAGTATAGTGGAGGCAGGATGAAAATGCAACTGAAAATTATATAAAATATATATCGGAAAAACGACAAGAAATGTCCATCAAGAAGATTTCAAGGAGAGAATCGGAAAATGAAAATACGGGAGATGCACAGCGGGGATATCGAACTGGTTCTGCCCATATACCTATCCTATTATAACGGGAAGGAAGAGGGCTGTTGGACGGCTGAAACGGCAGGGAAGAGGATTCGGCAGGTATTGCATATGGAAGGGGCTTATGCCCTGGTTATGGAGGACGACGGAAGCCCGGTTGGATTTGTCATGGGGTATTTCAAGCAGTATGACGATATTGTGGGATACACACTGGAGGAAATCCTGATTGCGGGGGAGTATCAGAATCAGGGATTTGGAAGAATGCTCCTGGAAGAACTGGAGCGGCGGGTAAAGGAGCAGGGGGCCGCCTGTGTGGAGCTTCAGGCGGTGAAGGATGAGATGCATGAGAAATATTATGGCAAAGCCGGGTATCGTGACGCGAAGAATTTTGTCATGAAAGTGAAGTGGCTTTGAAACGAAATGCTTCTCATAGCCAGTTCATTTTTGGGGGTATGTCAGGGTAAATTCGGTAAATATCAATTGTCGAATTGGAAAATGGATGTATGCGAATCCGAAACCGCCGGAAAAGTCAGATTCACAGCCGTCCCCTGTCCTTCCGCAGAGCGGATGTCCAGCTGAATTTCCAGAGATCCTGCCAGTTTTTTGCACAGATAGAGCCCCATTCCGGTGGAGCCACCCCGGCTTCGCCCGTTGCTTCCGGTAAAGCCCCGATCGAAAATGCGGGGAAGTTCGTGGGCCGGAATGCCGATTCCATTATCGCTGACGGTGAGTTGTACCTGGTTGTCTATGCGGCTGGCGGTGAAGGTGACCAGGGGATTCTCGCCGCGATAGCGTACCGCGTTCTGTAAGAGCTGTCCCAGGATAAAGCAGAGCCATTTCCCGTCCGTATATACGACAGATTCCAGATCCTGAACCTGGATGCGGACACCGTTCTGGATCAGCAGGGAACGGTGCCGTTCGATTGCCTCGGCGGCTATGGTGTCCAGGGCAGTCCTCCTGACAAGGAAATCCTGTTCAGGACTCTCCGCCCGGGCATAGTACAGAGTCCGCTCCACATGGTTCTCGATCTGGGCCAGTTCCGCGGTCAGCTTCCGTCCGGTTTCTCTGTCCGCGTGGCGGCAGAGCAGGCGGGCGGCTGTGATAGGCGTTTTGATTTCATGCACCCAGCTTTCAATATATTCCCGGTATTCTCTGGCAGTCGCCCTGGCATCGGAGACGGCTTCCGCCATGTCCCTGCCCGCCCTGCGCAGCATGTGGTACAGGGCCTGCTCATAGATGCCGCAGGGTTTGGGGATGCATTCCGTGAACAGGTATTTTTGCTCCAGGCCGTCCAGGATGGATTCCAGTTCCCGGAGGTGGCGGCTGTATTTCAGGTATTCTCGGATCCGGACTGTCAGGAAGAGGAGGATTCCGATGAACAGCAGGATTGTCAGGATGCCCGGCTGTGTTCCTGTTACCGCCAGAAAAACTGTGGCCGCCGCAGCGAAAGTGCCCCATGTTATGAATTGTCCCAGTCTGTCCCATATAAATTCAGCTATCGTCATGCCTATATCCTTTCCATATTTCGGAAAATTGTTTTTTTCTGTCAAATGATGTTTGTGTTCCTATCCTGGCCTCTGTAGGTCCCTTGTGATTCCTGCCTGGCCGGAAAAGAGGCGACAGCCCCTTCTCACTGAGATGGATTTCCGTCCCGGTTGGAGAAGGGAACCAGGAAGAGCCATTCAATGGGAACCTGCCTTCTTATATCTTCCTTCGGAAACAGATAATGCGGTTAGCCTCTTCAAACCCCATAGACAGGTGAAAGTTAAGGCTGTCCTCATTGTCCAGTTCGCAGTCACTTGCAAATTCCGAGCACCGCATTTCCTTCGCCCATTTTTCACATTCCTGAAGCAACTCTTTTGCGAATCCTTTGTGTCGGTATTCCGATTGGACGAAGATTCCTTCCAGGTAGCCCACGGGGGATGTGTCCGTGCCTTCCACATAGTCATGCCGGAGCTGGCACTGTGCAAAACCCACAGGCGCATCGTCCGCAAATAGAAGAAAGCAGGCGGCTTCTCCGGAACATGCCAGGGTTTCGAACTCCGCCTGTAATCCGGGAAGTGTATTGTCCGGCCAAAGTTGTAAGGCCAGTTCTGCCAGTGTATGTGTATCTGTCTTTGTTGCCTGTCTTATCATTCTTTTTGTCTTCTCCTTTTTTCATTTTTCTTTTTCATGGAGGCATTTCCGGAATTTCTGTTCCGCATACCATGCTTTTCGGAAATGTATTTCCCTGATTCCACTGCTTTTCGGGCTCCATGATTTGTCAGGAGCCTGATTCTGCACGTTGGTCTACAATTCTTTCATCATGCGGGTAGACATCAGGCAGGATTCCCCGTTGGGAAAATAGATGATGCGGTTTTTGACATCCACTTCTTTTATGTTATTCTTATTCACCAGAAAGGAGCGGTGACAGCGTGCGAAGCGGCTGTCCAATGTGTCTGCCAGATCTTTCATGGCACCGGAAAATTCAATCTGGCGGTCTTTTCCGTGGAGAATGATCTTGTGGATATGGCTGGAGGTTTCAAAAAACAAAATATCGTCATAATCCACGCTGATTTTCCGTCCTCCGGCTTCCAGGGTGTAGACTTTATACGCCTTGTTGGTCTGGAGCGTATAGAGTTCCAGCGCCTTTAACAGACATTCCCTGATCCTTACTTCCGCCTCGGCAGGGTTGTCTTTTAATACAAAATCCATTGCTTCCACCCGGTACTGGAAGGTCATGTAGCTCATTTCGGAATGCGCGGTTATGAAGACGATGAAGCCGCGGGGGTCGGACAGCCGGATCTGCTGTGCCAGTTTCAGGCCGTTCATGTCGCTGTTTAAGTCGATATCAAGGAAGTAAATGCCGGTGTTTTGGCTGGCCTTTTCCAACAGGGCGTAAGGGTCGCCGGTGTCTAAAACGAGCCTCATGTCCAGTTCCTCTATCAGCAGGGTATTTTGAATGATCTGCACGATGCCCCGCCGCTGTATGGCATTGTCTTCGCACACATAGATGTC
>CAJTSY010000001.1:0-112256 GCA_910578995.1 uncultured Acetatifactor sp. | reverse complement strand
AAGTACCTGTTGGTCATGCTCACCTGGCGGCAAGCTCCATATGCTGAATGAAACAGCCGTCCCGCATGGTTGTTTCCAACAGTACATTGTCATAGGAACCGATGATCTCCCGGGCATTGGATAGTCCGATTCCCTGATGCCCCGCCTTAGTGCTGAAGCCTTTTTGCTTTAATCTATGCAGTTCCACGCCGTTGTCCTGAAAGCGGTTGTTTATGATAATCGATACGCCGGCCTCGGTCCGGATGATATTTAAGCCTATCTGCGGCTGTTGCGCTGTGAGCGAGGCCTCGATGGCATTGTCTAAAAAGATTCCCAGTATCCTGGCAAGATCCACGGTGTCCATGGGAAAATACTCCACCCTGTCGGGAATATCAATGGTGACATCGAACCCTGATTCATGGGCGTAGATCATTTTGGCGGAAAGCAGGCTTTTGATCTCCAATACATCGATGTTTCCAAGCTGGTTCAGTCTGTAATCACCCTGCGCGATCAGATTCTTCGTGGGGAAGATTTTGCTCTCAAAATAGTTCTTTAATTCCTCCATATCGCCGTTTTCGACATAGCCGGACAGGGAGAGCAGAATGTTGATATAATCATGCTTAAAAGAGCGCAGGCCATTATACATGGTTTCCAGATTGCGGGTGTAGTCCTGCAGATTCTCTAGGGCTTTCTGCTTTACCTGGGCCTGTATCTGTTCCTGATAAGAACGGCGCAGGGCCAGAAACAGGAACAGCATAACAAGCAGATACCCTGAAATATGTAAAATGTTATTATAGATCATCCTGCCTATAGAACCATCCTGTCCCGGGATCAGGTCGTCGAACAGATAGATGGTTACAAGGAGAAGCAGTGCGGCGTCTATCAGATACCATGTCTGCTGAAAGCGCAAAATCCCTTTGCCCGTCAGCAATAATTTCTTAAACAGTCTGCCGCAGAGCAGGGTAATAAAATAAAACAGCAGAATGCGGATCAGCCCCACGCCGAAAAAGACATACTGCCGGTCTGATAAGGCCGGGGGAATCAGCGTATTTAGAAAAAAGGCCAGGAAATCTTCCGTTATGGCGGTAAGCACAAATCCGATCATACCCATACAGACATTCTGGGGCGCGGTATCCCGGCCGGTTACCAGTCCGAATATACAGACCACCCCAAGGATCCCGAACAGGCCATAGGGGACACAGGCCAGGAACCTAACGGGAATTCCGGCTAGCAACAGCAGTGTATAGAGAGCGGCAAAGGTTTTCAGGCTCATGCGTTTGGGCCACACATTGTGGATAGCAAGGGCAAGCAGGAAAAAAGAGAGCAGCATTTTACAGGTTCATCCTTTCGGGTATTTCTTTTACTCACCTGATTATACTGTATTTGAGGCTTTGTATCAAGCGCCGCTTCATGGAAATGTCGAATAAATGCTAGTTCGGCTGAACAAACAGATAAACAAACGTAGTATGATATGATTGATTACACCAACTGCATAACCTCGGCTTCGAGTTCTTTCGCATCTCAAAATCAAATATAGTAACAGCGTTGCCATTAAGGAGGAACAACGGGCGACAACAAAAATGCAGAATAAGCGCATATTTTGCAGAAGTAAAAACGCGTTTATTCGTGAATTCAGGCATTTTATGACGGTTTTGGCAAAATTGCTGTTTTCTTTGATATACTGTCTCGTGCCAAATATTTTTATTTCGGGAAGGAGATATAAAGTTATGAATCATTTGCTAAAAGGAATTATTGTAATGGTGGGCGTAGTAGTCATCAATATGATAATCAATATCGTCTGCAATCAGATGGGCGTCGACTTAAATTCCACTGTGATGGCGGCGCCCTCAGCCATCTGCGCCATGTTTGTCTATGACGCCTGGATCAAACGGGAAAAGGATTAAGGCGAAGCCTGGTATCCCATCCCCCGTCTCGTCTTAATATAATCCGGAAGGCCAAGCTCCGCCAGCTTTCCCCGGAGACGCGTCACGTTCACGCTCAATGTGTTATCGTCAATATAAATATGATCATCCCATAAAGCGTCAATCAGATCCGCCCGGGAGACGATTTCGCCGGGATGCCGCATGAGATGAACCAGGATCCGCAGTTCGTTCCGGGTCAGCTCCACGCTCCTGCCCCCGGCGGATGCCGTTCCACGGGATAAACAGAGGGAAAGCCCGCCTGTCTGCAGCATGTCCGGTTCCCGTACTCCGCCGGAGGCCCGGCGCAGAAGGGCTTTGATGTGCGCCAGAAGCAGGGGGATATTGTAAGGTTTGGAGATATAGTCGTCGCCGCCCAGGTTCAGCGCCTGGAGCTCGTCCAGGGCGGAGTCCCGGCTGGTGAGGAAGAGGATGGGCACCTGGGATATCCGGCGGATTTCCATACATATGGTAAACCCGTCCTTTTCCGGAAGTCCCAGGTCAAGCAGTACAAGGCCGCAGGAACCGGAGGGCTGTGCCTGTGCTGTATGGCCGCGGGAGTCAGGGGACTGACCCTGTGCTCCATGGGCATGGAGTCCGCAAGCCTGTGCCGGGTTCTGCGAGTTGAAAGCGATGAACTGCGGGATTATATCCGTGAAATCCGTGACAGCCAGGGTTTGATAACCTTCATTTTCCAAAAGCAGGGCCAGTTCGCCGCGCGTTATAGGATCGTCTTCTATTATCATAATCTTTGTCATGTCTGATATCATACCTGGTTTCCGCCATTTTCTTACATTTTTTGGAAAAACTGTTCCTGCATATTCCATGCTTCCGCTTCATTATTATAACAAATCTTCCTGACATTTGCTATCATATCATTCATTTTTTCCTGTTAAAAATGCCTTACAGGGTGTATATTTATCCTAACCCGGATAAGCCGGAACCGAAATTTTGCCACAGCGGGCAGGATTTCGTTATGAAGTGCCTGATCCTTCCTCAGAAATTACACACCGCACTTTCCGTCAAGAAAAATGCCCTGCTTTCCTGTATGCTATGATTGTCAGGAAGCAAAACAGAATCAAAGACAGGAGGCCGCAGATGAAAGAGAAAAACCCCATATTCCGTTCCCTTGCGATGATAGAGGAACGTCTTCAGGAGAAGCTCACCGTGGAGATGCTTGCGGAAGATATCCATTTTTCCAAATATCATTATCAGCGCATCTTCCGGGAGGCGGTGGGGGAGACCGTCATGGGATATGTGAACCGGCGCAGGCTGTCCCTTGCGGCGGAAGAGCTGGCGGGTACGAAGGATTCCGTCCTTTCCATCGCGTTAAAGTACGGTTACGATTCCCATGAAGGCTTCACACGAAGCTTCAAGGCGTACCTGGGGGTGACACCCACGGAATACAGGAAATATCATTCATCCATAGGCTTCCCGGGAAAGAAAAAGGAGGAAAGCGCAATGACAAATGCAAAGAGTGCAGACGAGATGGTAAGGGAGCTGAACAGCCTGATCGTACAGGCGAAGGAGACCGCGGCGGAAACCAGGAAGGGCGGGAATGCCGAGGGAGAAGCGGCGGCAATATACGTACAGGTGTGGGAATTCGCCGCCGGGAGAGCGGAGGAAATGGCAGGACGGCTGGAGAAGGTGTTGGAACAGGTTACCTCCGTGACACGGAACCCGGATGAAATATTTGCCCGTTTTCTGATCGTGAAAGCGGTGGAGGATGCGGCATTTGCCGCCAGTGTGACGGCGTTCCAGACGGGGCTGATGATCTCCAGGGCCATGCCGGAGCACCGCGCCGCATTTCAGCCGCTGTGCGCCCGGTACGACAGCCTGGCGCAGAATGCGAGGATGAAATCCGGGAAAATCGCGGGCTTCCTGGGCGAGCTGTGGGGGCTGATCCTGGAGGATATGAGGACAAAGGCAAGGCAGAAAATCAGGGCCGCCGTGGATGCCGGTCTGGCCGCTGCCGGGGAACTGTCGGAGCCGTCCCTGCCCTATGGCTATATCGCGCAGGCGCTCCGGGAGACAGCCGGGGAGCTGGCCGACATGGGGCTGGAGGATGTGACGGCTTATCGGCTGGAGGACGCTCTGTTCAGGTTGGACACCATCCGTTTTGCAGCCGATATGGATATCCTCCGGGCGCCGCGGCATAAGCCGCTTTTTGAAGGTATTTTGAATTTCAAAGAAAAGCTGGGCGAAGCGGTGGATTTTTTCCGGAACCTTTCAGGGGATGCGGCGGGGGCTTTTGCAGGAGAGAAAAAAGCGCCCTCGGACCAGAGAACCACCGGAAAGATTTACAGTGATCTGGCGACTCAGGAGGAGATTCTGCTGTTCTACCTGAGAGGCGAGATCCAGAAGCTGGGGACGCATCTGGACGAAGGGCAGAGGGCGGCGTTGGACGCTGTCTGCGGTAAGATGGAGAGAGCGGTAAAGATGGCACGCGGGATAGGCGGCTGTGGGGAAGGAAACACTGTGGCGGAAGAAGCTAACGGGAAACCTGACAGCGCTGCTTCTGAAGAAGTATCTGGCGGGCCGGATAACGATGCCGTGAAGGAAGCCGCCGAAAAGCCGGGCAGTACTGTGGCAAGGCTCCTGCGAGAGGCATATGATGGCATGGATGAGCAGGCCCGGCTGCTTGGCGCATACGGCGGCGCAGTCAGGTATCTTGCGGATGAAGTGAAGAAGCCGTTCCGGTATCTGCCGGAATAACCAGTTTAAAAAATTCAGCCAAAGGGAATCGTTTATCAGAAGCAATCCTTTCGCTTCTGATAAAAGGCGCTCAAAATAACAGTGTTTTGCGGAACCCGGAGACAGAACCGCAGGCTGCCGGGAACGGAAGCGGCGGAACCCGGGGACGGACAGGAGGCTGCCGGAAATGGAAAACCAGATGGCGGAAAATATGGAAAAAGCGATACCAAAATGCGGAGACCCCGCCCCTGAGCTGTGGGATGCGTATCTTGCGGACGGGACGGTTCTGCCCTGCTCATGCAGCGTGACAGGCGGAAGCCGAATTACCCGGGACACTGGGAGAGCGGCGCCAGCGGTTCCATGGTGAAGGGGGAAAGCTTTCTGCAGGGGGCGATACGGGAGCTGCGGGAGCGCCTGTGGGCCTTTGTGGCGGCACGGACCAAAAGTTGAGCGGATTTATCGCAAATCTTACTTGGGGACTACCATTTGCCTCCAGATTAGTGTATAATGGGATTATTCATGAGCGGAGGAGCGGCAGGGATCCTGGATGTGTTTTCCGCGGCTTAAAAGCCAAAATCATATATCACAAGGAGGAGCAGACATGTTAATAGGAGGAATCGAGGCGGGCGGTACCAAGATGGTGTGCGCGGTAGGCGATGAAAACGGGGTGATTAAGGACAGGGTTTCTTTCCCCACCAGACAGCCAAAGGAGACATTTGAGGATATTATCGGCTATTACCGTAACTGGGAGATCCAGGCGCTGGGAGTCGGGTGCTTTGGACCCATTGATTTAAATAAGAATTCGGAAACCTACGGATATATCACGAAGACGCCGAAGGCGGGATGGGAGTATTACGACGTTGTAGGAACACTGAAAAACGCGCTGAATGTGCCGGTAGGTTTTGACACCGACGTAAACGGCGCGATCCTGGGCGAAGTGACCTGGGGGGCCGCCAAGGGAGCGGAGAGCGCCATCTATGTGACCATCGGCACCGGTGTGGGCGTGGGCGTGTATGTCAACGGCGGACTGCTCCACGGCCTGGTGCATCCGGAAGGGGGGCATATCCTTCTGGAGCGGCATCCGAAAGATACTTATAAGGGAAAATGTCCCTTCCATGGAAACTGTGTGGAGGGCCTGGCTTCCGGTCCCGCAGTGGAGGACCGCTGGGGCAAGAAAGGCGTGGAGCTTGCGGACAGGGATGAGGTCTGGGAGATGGAGGCCTATTATATCGCACAGGCGCTGATGGACTATATCATGGCATATTCTCCGCAGAAGATCATCCTCTGGGGCGGCATCATGCACCAGGAGAAGCTGTTCGGGATGGTCAGGAAAGAGGTTCTGCACATGCTGAACGGATATGTGGCACATAAACAGATTCTGGAGAATATTGACACGTATATTGTGCCGCCCGCTCTGGGGGAGGATCCCGGCATTCTGGGGGCGATTAAGCTGGGGATGGATGCTCTGGCCTAGTCCGGAGCGGCATCCGGATTTCTGCCTGTCTGCGTCTGAGAAAGGGGGCAGGCAGGAGGCAGGTTAAGATTTGAAGAAGAAAATCGGGAAGGAAACCTTTACAGAATCAAGCAGAATCATGGTTTTTCCCGTCAAATATGATATATGCGGAGGAAATGATATGAGCAAAGAAGGCAGAGAACTGTTGTTCCTGGATCCGGTATGCACCCACAATATCTGGGGCGGTTCCAAGCTGAGGGAAGTATTCGGTTACCCTGTGGAGGGGAATGACCTGGGAGAGTGCTGGGGGATTTCCGCCCACCCGGAAGGGGACGGGACCGTGCGCAAGGGGGTTTATGAGGGCTGTAAGCTGTCCGAGATATGGGAGAAGCACCCGGAATTGTTTGGAAACCTGGGTTATGACAGGTATCCTTTGCTGACCAAAATTATCGATGCCCAGGACGATCTGAGCATCCAGGTGCATCCGGACGATGCCTATGCAAAGGAGAACGAGAACGGGAGCCTGGGTAAGACAGAGTGCTGGTATATCATGGATTGTAAGGAGAACGCAACTCTGGTCATCGGACACAATGCCAGGACCAAGGAAGAGTTGGACGACATGGTGCACGGGGGAAAGTGGCAGGAGCTGATCCGCGAGATTCCCATCCGCAAGGGGGATTTCATCCAGATCGATCCCGGCACGGTGCATGCCATCAAGGCGGACACTTTGATCCTGGAGACACAGCAGAACAGCGCCATCACCTACCGCTTGTATGACTATGGCCGCCTGCAGAACGGAAAGAGCCGGGAGCTCCATATTGGCAAGAGCCTGGATGTAATCACCGTACCGGCCAAAAGTGCACAGGACAGCGTCAAGTCCATCAGCGAACTGCCGGAGAATGTACTGAACCAGATTTATACCTGCGAGAAATATACTATTTTCAAACTGGATGTGAACGGGGATGCGTCATTTGAGCAGAATTATCCTTTCCTGGCGGTATCGGTTCTGGAGGGAGAAGGGACTGTGGACGGGGAGAAGGTGCACAGGGGAGACCATTTTATCATTCCTGCCGGGTATGGGACGGTAGAGATGCAGGGAAAGATGAGCCTGATTTTATCCACGGTGGAGAAGTAAATTTTGCTGACAGTTGGGAAGCGGGGAGGGATGTTTCCTGCCTGTATATCCACACTGCCGGGAATCATTCTGCGAAGCTGTTTTTTGGAGAAGGACAGGTGCTTTGGATGTGGAACTCCCGGGTGAAAGGACAAAAGGGTGAATAATAACATTTCAGAGGTGACAAAGACAGGCATGTGTTCAGGATGCGCTTCCTGCGGTGGATGTGCACACATTTCCTTTCAGAAGGGTGCTTTGGGCTTTCCGGTGCCTGTACCGGATGAGGGATGTGTGAAATGTGGAAACTGCCTGCGCAATTGTCCTGTCGCTGTGGGTAATATGGATGAAGAAGCCTGATATGGGAAGCCGGCTCTGTTGCGGAGTCGGTTTCTTGTGTCTTATTTCATAACTTCCTGTTCGAAGTTGAGTACTCGAGGTGAATGATATGTGGTTTTGGTGGTTTAGGTTTTGTTGCGATTTACTCATTCCGTTGTTGATGATAGTTATCGGACGGCTCATGTGGAAACGTCCGCCGCAAAAGATAAATTCTCTGATTGGATATAGAACCTCTCGTTCTATGAAGAATATGGATACATGGCTTTTTGCCCATCATTACAGCGGAAAACTTTGGTGGAGAATCGGTTGGGTTATTTTAGTTCCGTCAATCATTATCCATCTTCCCTTTCACGGAGCTTCAAATGATGCTATCGGAATTGTCAGCTTGATTTTGTCATTTCTTCAAATAGCTATTTTGATAGGTTCTATATTTCCGACAGAAAGGGCATTAAAAAGAACTTTTACAGAAGAAGGGCTTCGTAGATAACTTTCCGTTTATAGAACTGTCAGATTGTTGAAGATTATGTAATCTAGCATTGGGAACACTTTTCCGAATAGGATGTTTCATAAAAAGAAAGGATACTAAAATGAGTACATTTCGTTATGCCATACTGGGCGCCGCTAAAATAGGCGCGAAATTTTGCCAGGCTGCCTCGATGATCGGGGATTGCGAGGTCTGTGCCGTAGCCAGCAAGAGCCTGGAGAGAGCGGAGGAATTCGCCGCAAAGAACGGCATTCCCAAAGCTTACGACAGTTATGAGGAACTGCTTGACAAAGAGAAGCCCGACTGCGCCTACATCGCGGTGACGCCCCACGACCATTACCGCCTGTCCAGGATGTGCGTGGAGCGGGGCATCCCTGTGCTCTGTGAGAAGGCTATGTTTATAAACAGCGGGGAGGCGGAGAGCCTGTACGCCCTGGCGAAGGAAAAGGGCGTGTTCGTCATGGAAGCCATGTGGAGCCGCTTCCTGCCCACGATGAAAAAGGTGAAACAGTGGCTTGCTGAGGACAGGATCGGAATTCCGGAGATTTCCCAACTTTCTATCGGATTCTCCGCGCCGGAGGGCGCAGACAACCGGTATTTTAATCCAAAACTGGGAGGCGGCGCGGCCAGGGACATCACGGTTTACGCTTATGAAATCACCACCTATGTCCTGGAGCAGAAGATCAGGAGGATGGAGGTTTCCGCCATCCGGGGGGAAACCGGCGTGGATATCAACAATCATATATCCATCGATTTTGAGTATACTCTGGCAGACCTTGCTACAAGCTTTGTGACGAAGATGAATGCCGGGATGATCTTATATGGAAGAAAAGGGAAGATCGTATGGCCGGAACCCCACCATTCCTTTGAGTGTTTCCTGTATGACGGGGCGGGGGAGCTTGTGGAGCATTTCGTGGATCAGGAGACGAAAAACGGTTTTGTGTATGAGCTGGAGGAGGCAATCCGGTGTATCCGGCAGGGACTCCTGGAAAGCCCGGTGATCCCCTGGCAGGATACGCTGGACTGTGCCAGATTGTTCGACAGAATTGACCAGTGCTGTGGGGAGAAAGAAGCGTAGACTATTTATCTCCATAGTGACCTCTGCAGTGGGCAATATACAGCCGTCCGTTTTCCAGGTGGTAAACAAGCTATCCCGGCTTTGCCGGCTGTTGGATGAGCAGGTTCCCGGCAGTGCGGAATTTCCGGACAGGCAGGCGGCGTGGAGCAGGGAGGGACTGCTGGCGGATGAGAAATTTATAGAAGAAAACGGAAGGAAATTTTTCCTGCTGTATTTAAAGCCGGTAATCAATGGTGTGGGAAATTATTATATTGAAGCCAGAACCAGGGGCGCACGGATGTGATTGTGGACTACAGGGGACGGCAATACATTATCAAAATCAAGATATGGCGCGGCGGCGAGTATAACAGAAGGGGAGAGGCGCAGCCCGCTTCCTATCTGGAATCCTATCATGCGCAGAAGGGATACATGCTCAGCTTCAATTTTAATAAGAAGAAAGAAAAAGAGCGGGAACCGTACCATGCTGCCGGGATTCCTGCTCTTTTTGGCAAAGTTTTGCTAAAAACCCATAAAAGAAATCATTTGAAAATATACAAACTTATGCTATAATGCATATGATTTTCGCAATTAATTCTGAAACGATGATTACGGGGTTTGCGAGGCGGTTCCCACCGCGGCTTTCTCCCGGGAAGGAATGGTATAAGGATATGGGAATGACAATGACGCAAAAGATCCTGGCTGCTGCCGCGGGCCTGGAGAAAGTGGAGGCGGGACAGCTCATTGAGGCGGATCTTGACCTGGTGTTGGGCAATGACATCACCAGCCCTGTGGCCATTAAGGAAATGGACAAGTTTACGGCCAAGGGGGTATTCGACAAGGACAAGATTGCCCTGGTGCCGGACCATTTCGTGCCTAACAAGGATATCAAGTCTGCGGAGCACTGTAAATGTGTCCGGGAGTTCGCCCGGAAAAATGAGATTACTAATTATTTTGAGGTGGGTGAGATGGGCATTGAGCATGCTCTGCTTCCGGAAAAAGGCCTCACCGTGGCCGGGGACGTAATCATTGGTGCGGATTCCCACACCTGTACCTACGGCGCATTGGGGGCTTTCTCCACCGGCGTGGGCAGCACGGACATGGCGGCAGGGATGGCCACGGGCAAGGCCTGGTTCAAGGTGCCTTCCGCAATCCGGTTCAACCTTACCGGCAAACCCGCCAAATGGGTCAGCGGCAAGGACGTGATCTTACATATCATTGGCATGATCGGGGTGGACGGCGCTCTCTACAAATCCATGGAGTTTGTGGGGGACGGCATCGCGAACCTGACCATGGATGACCGCTTTACCATTGCGAATATGGCAATCGAGGCCGGGGGCAAGAACGGCATCTTCCCTGTGGACGAGCCGGCGGAGAATTATATCAAAGAGCATTCCGATAAGCCGTACACAATTTATCAGGCGGACGAGGATGCGGTGTACGACGCAGAATATGCCATTGACTTAAGCGCCCTGCGGCCCACGGTGGCATTCCCTCATCTTCCGGAGAATACTCACACGATCGACGAGATCCGGCAGATGGATCCCATCGCCATTGACCAGGTTGTGATCGGATCCTGCACCAACGGACGTCTGGATGACCTTCGGACTGCCGCGGAAGTGCTGAAGGACAGACATGTTGCAAAGGGAATGCGCTGCATCGTGATTCCCGCCACCCAGGCCATCTACATGCAGGCCATGGAGGAGGGACTGCTGAAGACCTTTATCGAAGCGGGCGCTATTGTCAGCACCCCTACCTGTGGGCCCTGCCTGGGAGGCTATATGGGTATCCTGGCGGAGAGGGAGCGCTGTGTGTCCACCACCAACCGCAATTTCGTAGGCCGCATGGGACATGTGTCCTCTGAGATCTATCTGGCAAGCCCTGCGGTGGCGGCGGCCAGTGCGATAAAAGGCGTGATCTGTGCTCCGGAGGATCTGGCGTAGGAACTACGGCAGGAAACCGGAATGGAATATCTGCCGGGGGAAAGGACGGCTTCCGTGGAACCGGGTGGGATACAGATTTACGGGGAAACGCCGGAAGAGATACGGGAAAACCGGTATTCTTAATTGAAAGAAAAACTGACAACGGCTCTGGGATATGATTTCAAATATTTTGGCTAAAACCAGTTTCAGACCATAAAAGTATTTTTTCGAAGGGGAGAAGATAAAGGAAAGGAAGCAAGGTGATTATGAACGCAAAAGGAACAGTTTTTAAATACGGAGACAATGTAGACACGGATGTAATCATCCCTGCCAGATATCTGAACACATCGGATCCCGCCGAGTTGGCGGCTCACTGCATGGAGGATATCGACACGGATTTTATAAAAAAAGTAAACAAAGGCGATATCATTGTGGCGGAGAAGAACTTCGGCTGCGGCTCATCCAGGGAGCACGCCCCCATTGCCATCAAGGCCGCAGGGGTCAGCTGCGTCATTGCGGAGACCTTTGCCAGGATTTTTTACCGGAATGCCATCAACATCGGCCTGCCCATTATCGAGTGCCCGGAGGCGTCCAGGGGCATTCAGGCGGGAGACCAGGTGGAAGTGGACTTTGACTCCGGCGTCATCACCAATGTGACCCGGGGAACCAGCTTCCAGGGACAGGCTTTTCCGGAATTCATGCAGAAGATCATCGCCTCGGAGGGCCTGATCAACTATATTAACAGTAAATAAGATACAATACCGATTCCCTCCGGGATGCTACGGGCGGGATGGGTTACAACGGACATGACTGCATGTCAAGCCTCGCAGACCACAGTTTACGAAACTGCGAGGCTTTTTCCTTATAGGATAGTCTGTAGCCAGACGGACATGGAATCAGTAAGGTGCCGAAGGCACGCACAAACCAGGAACCGGAATCATATGTGCGGTTCCTATTTGACTTTTTTGTAAACGACGGTTCACCGGAATTTCTACCGGGAAAGAAAGGAACCTGGAAGGTGCTATGGAAAAGAGATCATCTAAAAAATACGAAATAGACATGTGTAACGGCCCTTTATTGGGCAAGATTATGGTATTCTATATTCCGCTGATGCTGTCGGGCATTCTGCAGCTCCTGTTCAACGCGGCGGATATCGTAGTGGTGGGTCGGTTTGCCGGAAACGAGGCCCTGGCGGCAGTGGGCTCTACCAGTTCCCTGACAAACCTGATCGTCAATCTGTTCATTGGGCTGTCGGTGGGGGCCAATGTACTGGTGGCCAGGTTTTACGGGGCCGGACAGGAAGGGGAACTGAAGGAGATGGTGCAGACAGCCATCGCCACAGCCCTGGCGGGAGGTGTGATTCTGGTCTTTCTGGGATTCTTTCTATCCAGGCCTGCCCTTGGGTGGATGGGCACGCCGGAGGATGTAATCTCCCATTCCGTGCTGTACATGCGGATATATTTTGCCGGTATGCCGTTTATGATGGTTTATAATTTCGGCAGTGCCGTACTGCGGGCTGTGGGGGATACCAAGCGGCCGCTTTATTACCTTCTGATCGCCGGGGTGGTGAATGTGGTGCTGAACCTGATCTTTGTCATCGTCTTTTCCATGGGCGTGGCAGGGGTGGCGGCGGCCACGGTGGTTTCCCAGGGCATATCGGCGGCTCTGGTGGTGCGGTGCCTGTTCCTTACCGACAGCGCCTACCGTCTGGTTTTGCAGGGCATTAAGATTGTTCCTGACAAACTGATCAAAATGATCCAGATCGGCGTTCCCGCCGGGATGCAGGGAGCGCTGTTTTCCGTTTCCAATGTGCTGATCCAGTCTTCGGTGAACAGCTTCGGCTCCACGGCCATGGCGGGAAACACGGCGGGGAGCAATATAGAAGGATTTGTCTATACAGCCATGAACGCGTTCCATCAGGCGGCTATCAGTTTCAGCGGTCAGAACTACGGAGCGAGAAAATATAAAAGAATTCTCCGTGTCCTGCTGATCTGTGAGGGCATGGTGGTGGTTGTGGGAGCAGTGATGGGAAATGCGGCCTATTTCTTCGGCGGAACGTTGCTGCAGCTTTATACCACGGATCCTGTCGTTATCGAGTATGGAATTCTGCGTATGTCCATTATCTGTGTACCGTATTTCCTCTGCGGGATCATGGACGTGGTGGTTGGCGTACTGCGGGGAATGGGCTATGCCATCATGCCCATGCTGGTGTCCCTGACGGGGGCCTGCCTGTTCCGGGTGGTGTGGATTTATACCATTTTCCAGAGCATCCGTACATTGGAGTGCCTGTATTATTCCTACCCCATCAGTTGGACGCTGACCTTTTTGGTGCATTTCGTATGTTTTGCGGTGGTGTATAAAAAACTGCTGAGACGGGATCCGGGGATTGAGTAAGATTATTGCAAAGATGAATAGGACAGCCTGCAGAAATGGCGGCCAGAAAGCCGGTAATGTCAGACAAAATGCCAGGCGAAAAGACGGGCCTGTACGATGCTTGGCGGGGTGTAAGCAGTCTTTCAGAACAGACTGTGTAAATTGAACGGGAGAAACGGAATATGATAGCATATGTAAAGGGAACAGTGGAAGATATCTCGGAAGACAATGCGATAATCGATGTGGGCGGTATCGGTTACAATGTACGGATATCGGCGGACACGGCGGCCAGGCTTCCGGGAATCGGGGAGAATGCGAAATTGTATACCTACACCAGTGTCCGTGAGGACGCGGTGCAGTTGTACGGTTTTTTGTCGAAAAATGACCTGGATATCTTTCGGCAGTGCATCATGGTCAGCGGCATCGGCCCCAAGGGGGCGTTGTCCATTCTCTCCGTACTGAATGCGGACGCCCTGCGTTTTGCCATTATCACAGGGGATGCCAAGGCCATCTCCAAAGCCCCGGGGGTGGGGACGAAGACTGCGGAGCGCCTGATCCTGGAGCTGAAAGGCAAAGTCAGCGTCCAGGATACCATGATCGGACGGGAAATCCAAGGCGCAGGGGCCGCTTCCCCAGGCATGGCGGACACCCCCCAGAAGCAGGAGGCTGTGGAAGCACTGGTGTCTCTGGGGTATGGGAATGCGGAAGCCCTGAAGGCAGTGAACGCCATCCAGGGGATTGAAAACATGGACTCCGGCGCAGTACTGAAGGCGGCGCTGAAGAAGATGTTTTGAGGACAGACGGAGGGATGAGATGAATACAATTATAATTTATGAATCCACACACCACGGAAACACGAAGAAGCTAGTGGATGCCATAGCCGGAAAATACGGGATTCCCGCGGTAATGGTGGAGAAAGCCGCAGAGATGGACCTAAGCGGATACGACACCATCGGCATCGCGTCCGGTGTGGCCTTTGGAAAATTTTATGAGGCAACAGAGAAATTCGCGGAGGAAAAACTGCCGGAATGCAGGGATGTATTTTTCCTGTACACATGCGGGAATGACAGCGGCAGATACGCCAATTCCATCTCGGCAAAGGCGCAGGCCAGGAACTGCCGGGTGCTTGGTACATATGGGTGCCGGGGCTTTGACACCTTCGGTCCCTTTAAACTGGTGGGCGGCATCGCAAAAGGACACCCCACCAAGAGCGAGATCGACGGGGCGGTGGATTTCTATGGCCGTCTGGCAGATCGGAAATGAGGGAGGTGAGGGGCTGAAACAGGATTTAGAAAAAGCCGAAGGGAATGCATAAAAATGCCAAAGCGAATGATTGAAACGGATATTACAGAAGAGGATATTAAGATAGAGGGCTCTCTGCGTCCCCAGAAACTGGACGACTACATCGGACAGTCAAAGGTGAAGGAGAACCTGAAGATTTATATAGAAGCGGCGAAACTGCGGGGGGATGCCCTGGACCATGTGCTGTTCTACGGGCCGCCGGGACTGGGCAAGACTACCCTGGCGGGTATCATTGCCAATGAGATGGGGGTCCACCTGAAGGTGACCAGCGGGCCTGCCATCGAGAAACCGGGGGAAATGGCGGCCATTCTGAACAACCTGGAGGAAGGCGACCTGCTGTTTGTGGACGAGATCCACAGGCTGAACCGCCAGGTGGAGGAAGTGCTCTATCCGGCCATGGAAGACTACTGCATTGACATCATGATCGGAAAGGGCTCCACGGCACGCTCCGTGCGTCTGGATCTGCCCAGGTTTACCCTGGCGGGGGCCACCACCAGGGCGGGGCTTCTCACAGCGCCCCTGCGGGACAGGTTCGGTATGATCTACCATATGGAATTCTACACGGTGGAGGAACTGCAGTTGATCATCCTGCATTCCGCCAGGATCTTAAAGGTGGAGATCGAGCCGGAGGGGGCCCTGGAGATGGCAAAAAGGAGCCGCGGCACCCCCAGGCTGGCCAACCGCATCCTGAAGCGGGTGCGGGATTTCGCCCAGGTGAAGTATGACGGCATCATCACGGAGGAGGTGGCCAGGACCGCCCTGGATCTGATGGATGTGGACAAGCTGGGCCTGGACCATATCGACCGGAACCTGCTGTTGACCATGATAGAGAAGTTCGACGGCGGGCCTGTGGGCCTGGACACTTTGGCCGCCGCCATCGGGGAGGACGCAGGCACCATCGAGGATGTCTACGAGCCCTACCTGATCAAGAACGGATTCCTGAACCGCACCCCCAGAGGCAGAGTGGCAACGGAACTGGCCTACCGGCATCTGGACTGCGGGATTTACAGGCAGGAATGAGGGAGCTGGGGATTTTATGCAAAATGCGCAGAAAACGTCCCGGGGAACGGAACTGGCCCAGTTCCCTGAGTATCCGTCTAATGCAGATTGCCTTCCAAATTGTGAAATTTGTTGACACATGGGGAAAAGTAACTTAAAATGAAAAAATAACAAGTAGTTATCCGACAATTCTTAAGAGCAGGAGGAACGACGTGGCAGAGAAGATGATACTGCTTGGCAACGAAGCCATAGCGAGAGGCGCCTACGAGGCAGGCGTGAAAGTGTCGGCGGCATATCCGGGTACGCCCAGCACGGAGATCAGCGAGGCAATCGCAAAATATAAGGAAGTCTATGCGGAATGGTCCCCCAACGAGAAGGTGGCGGCGGAGGTGGCCATCGGCGCTTCCATGGCGGGAGTCCGTTCCATGTGCAGTATGAAGCATGTGGGGGTGAACGTGGCGGCGGATCCGCTGTTTACGGCGGCCTACGCGGGCGTGGGAGGCGGCATGGTGGTAGTAGCCGCTGACGATCCCGGCATGTACAGTTCCCAGAACGAGCAGGACAGCCGGATGGTGGCCAGGTCGGCCATGATTCCCGTTCTGGAACCTTCGGACAGCTCAGAGGCCAAGGAGTTCATGAAATTTGCCTTTGACTTAAGTGAAAAATACGATACGCCGGTGATGGTGCGTTCCACCACCAGGCTTTCCCATTCTCAGGGTATCGTGGAACTGGAGGAGCGCACAGAGAAAGAACCGTTTCCTTATGAACGGAATACCGAGAAATATGTGATGATGCCCGCTAATGCCATCAAAAGACACCTGGTGGTGGAACAGCGGATGAAGAATCTGGCGGCGGATGCGGACACCCTGCCCTTGAACCGGGCAGAATACCGTGATCTGTCCGTTGGGTTTATCACCAGCGGGATTCCCTACCAGTATGTGCGGGAAGCCATGCCGAAGGCAAGTGTCCTGAAACTGGGAATGGTGCATCCCCTTCCCAGGAAGCTGATAGAGGAATTTGCCGCAAAGGTAGAGCGGCTGTACATATTTGAGGAACTGGAACCCGTCATCGAGGAACAGGTGAAGTCCTGGGGTATTTTGAAGGCTGTGGGCAAGGAGCTCTTTACGGTTCAGGGCGAATACAGTGCCAATATGATCAGACAGCGGGTTCCGGAATGCGGAAAACGGGGACAGCCAGAGGTGTCCGGAGAGACGGCGCGAGGACGGCAGGGCGACAGCACGGCCCTGTTGGCGCCTGCGAAAGTTCCCGCCAGACCGCCGATCCTGTGTCCGGGATGCCCCCACCGCAGCGTTTACTCCGTTCTGAACCGCTTAAAGCTTCATGCGGCGGGAGATATCGGCTGCTATACCCTGGGAGCTGTGCCGCCCTTAAGCGTGGTGGACACCACGATCTGCATGGGATCCAGTATCAGCACCCTGCATGGGATGGAGAAGGCCAGGGGGAAAGAATACATCAGAAACTGGGTGGCGGTGATCGGGGATTCTACCTTTATGCACACGGGGATCAACTCCCTGATGAACATGGTGTACAATCAGTCCTGCGGAACCGTGGTGATCCTGGACAATTCCACTACCGGCATGACGGGCCATCAGGATCATGCGGCTACCGGCAGGACCCTGATGGGGGAAGTGGTTCCGGCCATCAATATCACAAAACTGTGCCGTTCCCTGGGCATCGAGCATGTGTATGAGATCAGCGCTTTTGACCTGGAGGGACTGGAGGAGGCTTTCCGCCGGGAGACACACCGGGACGCGGTGTCGGTGATTATCACCAAGGCGCCCTGCGTGCTCCTGAAAGGGGTTTCCTTCCCCGATAAATGTGTCCCCATTTCGGAAAAATGTAAGAAATGCGGCGCCTGCCTGCGTCCCGGCTGCCCCGCCCTGACGAAGAACGAGGACGGGACGGTATCCATCGACGAGACCATGTGCAACGGCTGCGGACTGTGCATGAAGCTGTGCAGATTTGATGCCATAGAGGTGCAGCCGCGCTGATATCATATATCATAGATGTACCATGCTGCTGTCAGGGGTCCGAAAGCTGAATGGCTGAAGACTTGTGGCAAGGGTTTCAGTCTTCCGTTTTCAGAAGTGCCAGGGTCAGTCCGAGGAGGCTGGCGAACTCGGAAGTGCCTGGACCAGACAGGGGAAGCTGGCGAACTCAGAAGTGCCTGGATCAGGCCGGAGAGGCTGGTGAACTGATCCGGTACAGGACAGGGCATATACGCAGCGCCATAGCGCAGGCAGATAAACCGGGAAATCAGAATGCGAATGTGAGGATAATAGAATATGGGCGTGAAAAATATCATGATTGTGGGCGTAGGCGGCCAGGGTACGCTCCTGACCAGCAGGATTCTTGGGAACCTGGCCATCCACGCGGGATTTGACGTCAAGCTGTCCGAGGTTCACGGCATGGCACAGCGCGGCGGCAGTGTGGTGACTTTTGTGCGGTACGGGGAAGAAGTGGCGGAGCCCATTGTGGAGGAGGGCTGCGCGGATGTGCTGATCGCTTTCGAGCGGCTTGAGGCTCTGCGTTACCTGCATTTCCTAAAGAAAGATGGAGTTGTAATAGTAAACGACTGGCGCATAGACCCCATCACCGTGGTCACGGGGGCTGCGCAGTATCCGGAGAATATACTGGACACCCTGCAGGCTTCCAGAAAGACCATTGTGGTGGAGGCGACGGAGAAGGCGAAAGAACTGGGCGCGCCCAGGGCGTTCAACGTGGTTGTCTTAGGTGCGGCGGCCAGGTACATGGGCTTTGCAAAAGAGGACTGGCTCCATGTGATCGAGGTCACGGTTCCGCCTAAAACTGTGGAGGTGAACAAGAGAGCGTTTGAGGCGGGGTTTATAAAGGATCCAGTGAAATAAAAAATAAAAAAGCAGCGCCTGCGCAAAGCGGGCCTGGAGGAGCGCAGTTATGATTTGGAATGAGACAAAAGAATGCATGAGCAGGGACGAGATGCGGGTCCTGCAGGGGGCCCGGCTTGTGAAACTGGTGGATCGGGTATACCATAATGTAGAGTATTACCGCAAGAAGATGCAGGCCATCGGACTGGAGCCGGGGGATATCCGGGGACTGGAGGATCTGACCAGGCTTCCATTTACCACCAAGGATGATCTGCGGGATACCTATCCCTTCGGAATGTTTGCAGTGCCCAATTCCCAGATCGTGCGCATCCATGCCTCCAGCGGCACCACGGGAAAAGCCACGGTGGTAGGGTACACAAGAAGGGATATCGACATGTGGAGCGAGTGTGTGGCAAGGTGTATTTCAATGGCGAACCTGGGACGGGAGGATATCATCCAGGTGGCCTATGGCTACGGCCTGTTTACCGGAGGCCTGGGCGGCCATTACGGTGCGGAGAAGATGGGAGCCACGGTGGTGCCCATGTCCACCGGCAACACTAAGAAACTGATTACCATGATGATAGATTTCGGTGTGACGGGGATTCTGTGTACGCCCTCCTATCTGATGCACATTGCGGAGACCATTGAGGAGATGGGTGTCCGGGACAAAATCAGGCTGAAGGCCTCCCTGAACGGTGCAGAACCCTGGACGGAGAAAATGCGGGATAAAATTGAGGAAAAGCTTGGGATACATGCCCATGACATTTACGGCCTCAGTGAGATCATGGGCCCCGGCGTGGCCACGGACTGCCAGTTCCACAGAGGGCTTCATGTCCATGAGGACTATTTCCTGCCGGAAATCGTGGACAGGGAGACCTTCCGGCCGGTGGAGGACGGGGTTACCGGGGAGCTGGTGATCTCCACCCTGACCAAGGAGGGCATTCCCCTGATCCGCTACCGCACCAAGGATCTGACCAGCATAGACCATACGCCCTGTGAGTGCGGCAGGACGACGGCAAGGATTGCCCGGTTTACCGGCAGAAGTGACGACATGCTGATCATCCGCGGCGTCAATGTATTCCCTTCCCAGATAGAAGCCGCTCTTCTGGAGATGGGCGGAACCACGCCTCATTACCTGCTGATCGTGGACCGGGTAAACAATCTGGATACCTTGGAGGTACAGGTGGAAGTGGAGGAACGTTTCTTCTCCGACGAGATCAGGGAACTGGAGAACCTCACCAGGAAGATCGAGCATGTGCTCCAACAGGCCATAGGGCTTGCGGTGAAGGTAAAACTGGTGGAGCCCAAGGCACTGGAGCGGAGCATGGGCAAATCGGTGCATGTCATCGACAGGCGCAGGATGGACTAAGGCGGTTATGGAAGATAAGGAAAGCGAGGGATGGTTATGTTTGTAAAACAGTTGTCAGTGTTTATGGAGAACCGTGAGGGACGTCTGGAGCAGGCGACAGAGGTACTGAAAAACAAAGGGGTCAATATCATGTCCCTGAGCATGGCCGATACCACGGAATACGGCATGCTGCGCATGGTGGTATCGGAGCCTGAGACGGCAAAGGCAGCTCTGAGGGAAAAGGGCTTTTCTGCCATGCTGACCGACGTTCTGGCTGTCCGCCTGGAAGACCGGGTGGGTGAGCTGCATAAACTGACGCATATTCTGTGCAGCAGGGGGCTTAATATTGAATATATGTATGCCCTGGCCGCCGGAGAGCGCAGGGCGATGATTGTGAAGGCCTCGGACGGGAATGCGGCTGCCGGCGCCATTCTGGAAGGCGGACTGGCACTTTACGGCAGCGGAGACATATACGGCTGAGGGAACCGGAAATAATCATGCATACAGAATAGCGAAAAATTTTTGGTGGAAATTATGTCTGATCTATTGTATAATATAGAATAGCTTTTACATAAAGCAGACAGAACAGAAAAGAAAAGGAGAAAAAGATGGACGGGAATAATCAGAACGGACAAAACAATGGCCAGTACAGCAATTACCAGGACAATACGGCAAATGTTCCTTATCAGGCGCCGCCGGATTACAGGGGAGGAAGCAACGGGACAAACGGTCTCCAGATAGCAGGTCTGGTCTGCGGCATTCTGGGAATTGTCACCAGCTGCTGCTATGGGGTGCCGGGCATTATACTGGGTATTGCAGGACTGATATGCGCCATCATCGGAAACAACAGAGGAAAGACGGGTGTGGGCACTGCGGCACTGGTATGCTCCATTGTCAGCATTGTCGTAGGCATCGGGGCGCTGATCTACTACATCTGGGCGATAGCTTACCTGGATCAGATCGGTTATCTGGACATGATCCTGCAGGGAATGTGACAGTATGTGAAATGACACAAAAATGTATTCCGGCCGGGAGGAATGACATTGGCAGACAGCTTTACGGGAAGGGCACGGAAGGGGCCGCAGGGAGAAAATACGGTACTGGAGACGGAGCTGTTCCGCATCGGGCTTATTCTGTTGGCGGCAGGGGGCGGACTCTGGGGTATGTACTATTTTCTATTCCGGAGATTCCTGCCGGAAGTTCCCTGCTTTTTTTCGGAATTTCTGGGCATTTACTGTCCGGGCTGCGGTGGGACGAGAGCATTTGAGGCATTGTTCCACGGTCAGTTTCTTCTGGCTTTGTGGTATCATCCACTTGTACCGTATATGGTACTGGTGGGCGGCGGCTTTATGCTGACACAGGGCCTGAACCGGATCGGAATCAGGTGGGTGAAGGGGTGGCGCTTCCATACCTGGTATCTGTATGGGGCAGTTGCCCTGATCGTCTGCAACTTCCTGCTGAAGAACGGACTGAGGCTGATCGGGGGCATTACCATATGACAGTGCGGCAGGGCAGACTATGTACAAGGAACAAGGAGAGTGTAATCATGGATAAGAAGACAACTGATATTGTGGCGTATATTACGATTTTTGGATGGCTTGCTGCCTTTGTGGCAGGAGAGCGGGAGGATTCCAGGTTTCATTTGAACCAGGCACTGGTGATTCACCTGACTCTTATCATTCTGTCCTTCCTGACATGGATTCCCATTATAAGGCTGGTGGTGCATCTGGTACAGCTGGTGGTATTCGTGTTCTGTGTGATGGGAATCATCTATGCGGTGAAGGAGCAGGAGAATGAAGTGCCCCTGCTTGGATGCATTAAACTGCTGAAATAAAAAGATATAAAACTGCCGCATACCCGGTGTCGGTTTCGTGACGGGTACGCGGCAGTTTTCCTGTTTTAAGGCCGGGAATCCGGACAGCTTAGTCATTGCCGTATTCCACCGTCAGGTCCGGGTCGGTGGGTTCCTCCCCGTGAAGAAAAGAAATGATAATCTGAACCCTTTTGTAGGCCCGTGAATAATTTTCCCTGGCATATTCCGCCGTATAACTGTCAAATGAATCCATGCTGAATGCGTCATGATAGCTCTTTACGGCCTCGGTCATGTATTTGCTGGATTCGTCTGCCAGATTTTCCAGATAGTCAAATTCATCCGGAAAGTCCATTCCGGCAAAGGACTGAAAAACCAGATCCAGTTCATCCAGGTATGTAAGGAGTTCTTCCGTGGCAGATGCCGCATCCGGGTCTATGCCATTGATGGAAGAGTCTATTTCCGAAATCCTGGTACAGAAATTATCCATATTTTTTCGAAAGGCCGTCAATTCGGAATCACCGCCGCAGGAAGTCAGCGCTAGAACGGTGAGAAATGCCGCGAAAACAAGTTTCAGTTTCATTTGTCTGAACCCCCTTGCTGTAATCTAATCCGGAAATACTATTAAAATCTACCACAATCTGAGTATTTTCGCAACACTTTTTGTGATAGAATTGGATAAATACACCCCTTTACTATTAATTCAGGTATGTGGTATTATAGAAATTAAGTTTTCAGAATGCAACGGAGTGCAGGAAAACACCTGACGGAAATTTCGAAAGATTGTTGAATGGAGAATATGACAAGAGAAACTTTTGCACAGATTGCTAAATCATATTTATATCTGGACGGAGCCACCGGCTCCAACCTGGTAAAGGCGGGAATGCCCCCGGGGGTATGCCCGGAACAGTGGATCCTGGAACATAAGGATGTTATGCTCACACTGCAGAGACGTTATGTGGAAGCGGGTACGGATATCTTATATGCGCCGACTTTTACGGCCAACAGGATCAAACTCCAGGAATACGGGTTGGAGGGAAAAATGGAATCCATGATCCGTGACCTGGTGGGGATTTCCAGGCAGGCTGCCTCAGAGGCTGACCATCCGGTTTACATTGCCGGGGACCTGACCATGACGGGACGGCTGCTGAATCCGGTGGGGACAATGGAACTGGAGGAGCTGATCACGGTATACAGGGAGCAGATTACCCTGCTGGAAAAGGCCGGTGCTGATCTGCTGGTGGTGGAAACCATGATGAGCCTGGCCGAGGCAAGGGCTGCCCTGATTGCCGCCAGGGAAGTCTGTGAGCTGCCGGTGATGGTGAGCCTGACATTTGAGGAAGGGGGCAGAACCCTGTACGGCACGGACGCGGAAACCGCAGCCGTTATACTGGAAAGCCTGGGTGCCTCCGCCGTGGGGGTGAACTGTTCCGCAGGGCCGGCCCATATGAGGCAGATTGTGGAGGACATGGCTGCCGCCACGGCAGGCATCCCCATTCTTGCCAAGCCAAACGCAGGCCTCCCATATCTGGACAGTGAGGGGAGAAGCTGCTACAGTATGGGACCTGAAGCTTTTGCGGAGGAGATGGTGCTGCTGGCAGAGGCGGGGGCTTCCCTGCTGGGAGGCTGCTGCGGGACGGAACCGGAGCATATTCGGCTGCTGCGGGACCGGGTCGGAAAAGGGCCTGTTCCGGACATTTCCCGCAGGCCGGAGGGGGTCAGACAGCTTGCCTCCCAGCGCAGGACAGTGCAGTTCGGATTGGACGGCGGTTTCCTGGTGGTGGGCGAGCGGATCAATCCCACGGGAAAGAAGCTTCTGCAGGCACAGCTGCGGGAGGGAAATTTTGACAAGGTACGGCAGTTTGCCCAGGAACAGGAACGGGACGGCGCCCTGATTCTGGATGTGAATGTGGGTATGAGCGGCATAGACGAAAAGGCTGCCATGCTGCGTGCCCTGGAGGAAGTGGGCGGGGTCACAGACCTGCCGCTGTCCCTGGATTCAAGCCATGTGGATGTCCTGGAAGCGGCGCTGCGGCAGTATCCCGGCAGGGCTCTGGTCAATTCCGTGTCCCTGGAGAAGGAAAAGTACGAAACGCTTCTGCCCCTGGTAAAAAAATATGGCGCAATGTTTATCCTGCTTCCCCTTTCCGATGAGGGACTGCCCGGAAGCAGCGGGGAGAAAATCCAGATCATAGAGACAATCCTGGAGAGAGCCCGCTTGCTGGGAATGAAAAAGGAGGACGTGGTAGTGGACGGCCTGGTTTCCACCGTGGGCGCCAACCCCGCAGCTGCCCTGGAGACCCTGGAGGTGGTTCGGTACTGCAGGGAGAACGCACTGGCCACCATCTGCGGTCTTTCCAACATTTCATTCGGAATGCCGGAAAGAAGCTTCGTAAATACGGCATTTCTTGCCATGGCCATCAGGGAGGGACTTACCATGGCCATCGCAAACCCGTCCCAGGAACTTCTGATGGGCTGCGCCATGGCGGCCGACCTGCTGCTGGCCAAGGGAAAATCGGACAGCAGGTATATAGAATATATGGAAGTGGTGAGGGAAAACAGGGCCAGAAAGGAAGAAGTCCTGGAGAAAAAGAAGGCGGCCACAGCCCCCAGGGGAGATCCCGGTGCATCAGGGGATCCGAATGCGCCGGCCTCCCCGGATGCAGGAACCGGGAACGCATCCTTCCCTGAAAAGGAGGGACAGGCTCCGGAGAAAGCCTGCCGGGAACGGCTGTACAATTCGGTCCTGAAAGGTGACCGCAGTACAATAGCAGCCCGGACCAGGGAGGCCCTGGACCAGGGCGAGGAAGCCGCAGGACTTCTGCATGATGTACTGCTTCCCGCAATCAACCGGGTGGGGGAGCTTTTTGACAGGGGCAGATATTTTCTGCCGCAGCTGATTGCCAGTGCGGAGGCCATGAAAAATGCCATAGAAGTTCTGGAACCCCTGCTGAAACAGGATTCGGATGCCGCTGACATGCCCACGGTGGTCATAGCAACCGTGGAGGGGGATATCCATGACATAGGGAAAAACCTTGTGGCCCTGATGCTGCGGAATTACGGTTTCCGGGTGATTGACCTGGGAAAGGACGTGCCCAAGGAAGAAATTGTCCGCGCCGCAAAGGAAAACAATGCCCGGATCATTGCCCTGTCGGCACTGATGACCACCACCATGCGGCGGATGAAGGAAGTCATCGCCTATGCCAGGGCGGAAAATGTAAATGCCAGGGTTATGATAGGCGGGGCGGTCATTACGCAGGACTATGCCGATGAGATAGGCGCTGACGGTTACTCTGCGGATGCCGCGGAGGCAGTGCGGCTGGCACAGCGGCTTGCGGATAAGGACTGACCGGGCTGCCGGTGGATGGGATACAGCCCGTAAACGGGATATAGATAGAAGAAACATAAACAGGAGGAGCATAGATATGACAGGTGCAGACGCCATTATCAAATGTCTGGAAGCAGAAGGAGTGACCACCGTGTTTGGATATCCCGGTGTAGCCATCTGCCCTTTTTATAACAGTATTCTGGATTCGGATATCCGCACCATCCTGATCCGGACGGAACAGAATGCGGCCCATGCGGCCAGCGGAGTGTCACGGATTACGGGAAGGCCCGGGGTATGCGCGGTTACTTCCGGCCCTGGCGCCACCAATGTGATCACTGGCATTGCCACTGCGTTTGCGGACAGCATTCCCTTAATCTGCATCACCGGGCAGGTGAACAGTGAGCTTCTGGGCAGCGATGTGTTCCAGGAGGCTGATATCACGGGGGCGGTGGAATCCTTTGTGAAATACAGTTATTTGGTGAAAAACGTCAACGACATACCCAGGGTATTCAAGGAGGCCTTCCATATCGCCAATACAGGCAGAAGGGGGCCTGTGCTCATCGATGTGCCCATTGACATACAGAACGCGGTAATCAGCAAATTTAAATATCCCGAGACAGTATCCATGCGCACCTATAAGCCCACGGTGAAGGGCAATGCCGTACAGATCAAAAAAGTGGTGAAGGAACTGGAGAAGGCAAAGCGGCCCATCATCTGTGCCGGGGGCGGCGTCCTTTTGAGCGAAGCCCAGGAGGAACTGCGCAGATTTGCGGAGACCCACGGCATTCCCGTGGTGTCCACCATGATGGGGATCGGAGTCATGCCCACGGATCATCCCCTGTATTTCAGGATGGTGGGAAATAACGGAAAAGCCTATGCCAACCGGGCCATAAACGAATCCGACCTGCTGATTATGGTGGGGGCCAGGGTGGCCGACCGCGCGGTAAACCAGCCTGATATGATCACCCGGAACAAGGTACTGGTACATATCGACGTGGATCCTGCGGAGATCGGCAAGAATGCGGGCCCCACCATTCCGCTGGTGGGAGATGCCAGGCATATATTCGAGGATCTGGAGAAAGAAGAATTCACCTGTCACTGTGAAGAATGGATCGAGACCTTGAACGGTTACCGGAAGCTGCTGGCAACAAAGCGCAGTCCTGACCCTGCCTATGTGGATCCGGCGGCCTTCATCATGCGGCTCACGGAGAAAATGCAGGAGGATGCCGTCTATGTAGCGGACGTGGGACAGAACCAGATCTGGTCCTGCGGTTATGTAAAGGTGCGGAAGGGAAAATTCTTCACCACCGGGGGCATGGGAACCATGGGCTATTCCATTCCCGCGGCCATGGGTGTGAAGGTGGCGGTTCCGGACAGACAGGTGGTGGCGGTCTGCGGTGACGGTTCCTTCCAGATGTCCATGATGGAACTTGCAACCATGTGCCAGCATGACATTCCCGTGAAGATCGTGGTACTGAAGAATAACTACCTGGGCATGGTGCGCCAGTTCCAGCACTTCACCTACCAGGACCACTATTCTGTGGTGGATCTGTCGGGAAGCCCGGATCTGGAAAAGCTGTCCGCAGCCTACGGTATCCCCTTCCTGCGGCTTGAGAATATGGAAAAATGCGACGAAACCATCGATGCCTTCCTGAAGGATGATACATCCATGCTTCTGGAATGCATTATCGATCCCATGGACCTTGTATGACATCCGGTTCAGACAGGGGGATTCTGTTGCGGACTGCATTCAGATTGAATTAAGGTTCAGAGAACTGGAATAGAGAAGGAGTGGAATATGAAGAGAAGGATTTATTCCGTACTGGTGGAAAACCGTTCCGGCGTCCTCTGCAAAGTGGCCGGACTGTTCTCAAGGCGGTGTTTTAACATTGACAGCCTTGCCGTGGGAGAGACTGACGATGCCACCGTGTCCTGCATGACCATTGTCAGCAGCGGTGACGAGCGTACCATCGAGCAGATTGAAAAGCAGCTGAATAAAAAAGTAGATGTCATTAAGGTGAAAACCTTTGCGGAGCAGCAGTGTATTACCAGGGAGCTGATGCTCATCAAAATCAGGTATAACAAAAATAACCGCCGGGAGATCATGGAACTGTGCGAAATCATGAAAGCCCAGATCGTGGACATGTCTAAACATTTCATGATGATCCAGATATGCGACGAGCCTGAGCGTATCAAACTGATGATCAAAATGCTCCAGACCATCAGCATCGTGGAAGTGGCGCGAACCGGAACCCTGGCCCTGTCAAAATGCGGTGAAAACGACGACGGGAAATAACTCATGACTTGGAGGATTCATATGAACGATTACGTAATCTGTATGGACGCTTCCGGGGATATCATCCGGGAAGCTGCCCTTGAAAACGGGATTGCCTTTGTTCCCATGGAATACTCACTGGGGGATGAGATGCGTACATCCCGGGGCTGTGAGGAAGAGGCACTGCTGAAACAGTTTTATGAGGGCCAGAGGGGAGGGGACCTGACCAGAACCTCCCAGATATCCCCGTTTATGTACCAGGAGTATTTCAAGGCCTTTCTGGAGGAGGGAAAATCCGTACTGTATTTCTGTCTCTCAAGCGGGCTGTCGTCCACCTATGAAAGCTCGCTGCTTGCCGCGGAGAATTTAAGGGAACTGTACCCGGAGGCGGAACTGCTTCCGGTGGATACCCTTGCCGCCACCGGGGGCATCGGCATACTGGTGGAGCGGGCCGTTGAAAACCGGAAAAAGGGCATGACCCTGAAAGAAAATTATGAGGATGTGAAGAAGTTTGTGCCCCATCTGCGCCATTATTTTATGGTGCAGGATCTTATGTACCTGAAGCGGGGAGGACGTGTTGGCGCGGCTACCGCCATTGTGGGTTCCGCGCTGAACATCAAGCCCATGCTTAAGATCGACGAGAACGGAAAACTGGTGACCGTGGACAAAAAGCGTGGAAATAAAGCCGCCATGACTGCCCTGTTTACCTTTTTCCAGGAAAATTACAATCCCGAAATATGCGATACCATTTACATCTGTGACGCGGATACACCGGAACTGGCAGGGAACCTGGCAGAAAAAGTCCGGGAGGCAGCCCCCGGGGCAAAGATCCGCCGGACAATGCTGTCCCCCATTATCGGAGCCCATACCGGACCCGGAATGCTGTCCATGATACTGGCCCGGTAACTGTGTACTGTTTTCAGATCCGCCGGAGAGGATGCAGCCGTTTTTCCTGTTTTACTGTTTTTACAGACGGGAAAGGCGGCTGATTTTTGTTGCCATTGCGGCCGTTTGGGAGTACAATGGAGAAAAGGGCCGGTTTGGACGGGAATATGTGTAAAAAGGGCGTATATGGAGAGAGATGATGAGGATCCGCTGTGTTGTGGAGAGAATTACATACCAGAATCCGGAAAACGGTTACTCCGTTTTAAAAGTGCGCGCAAAAGGATATGACGATCTGGTCACGGTGGTGGGAAATCTGGTGGATGCCAATGTGGGTTCCGTGCTCCTCATCGACGGGGACTGGAAGGTGGACGGAAAATACGGGCGGCAGTTCATGGCCGGAAAATGGGAGGAAACCCTTCCCGCAACGGTCTACGGCATGGAAAAATACCTGGGGAGCGGTCTCATCCGGGGAGTGGGGCCGGGATATGCCAGAAAGATCGTCCAGAAGTTCGGCACGGATACTTTCAGCGTGATAGAAGACCAGATCGAGCTGTTGGACGAGATACCGGGAATAGGGGCAAAGCGTATCCGTATGATCGCGGAAAGCTGGGCCAGGCAGAAAGAGGTAAAAAATGTCATGCTCTTTCTGCAGGACCACGGGGTCAGCACTGCCTTTGCCGCGAAAATATACAAGGAATACGGAAACCGGAGTATCGCGGTAATGAAGGAAAACCCTTTCCGGCTGGCGGACGACATCTGGGGGATCGGGTTTAAGACAGCGGACAGCATTGCGGATAAACTGGGGTTCGGCCGGGAGGCCTATGTCCGCCTGCGCAGCGGGATCATGTATACCCTGGGCGAACTGGCAGACCAGGGACATGTGTATGCGCTGAAGGAACAGCTGATCGGGAAGGCCGCCGCCCTGTTGGAGGCGGAGGAGGGCTGTATCGCGATGACCATGGACCAGATGCTGAAGGACAAGGATCTGATCCGCCAGGAAGATGCCGTATACCTTCCGCCTTTTTATTATGCGGAGATCGGAACCGCAGGAAAGCTAAAGCGGCTTGCCGGGGAACCGGCCGGGGACCGTCTGTGGACACAGCTGGCCAGGGCAAGGCAGGAGACGGGAAACGGCAGCCTTTCCGTGGACGTGGGCAGAATAGAGCAGTCCCTCCACAAAAATTACGACCAGATCCAGGCCGATGCCATACGCCGCAGCGCCATGGCCAAGGTGATGGTTCTCACGGGAGGGCCGGGCACGGGCAAGACCACCACCTTACAGGGAATCATTGCCGCATACCAGGCATACGGACTGAAGATCCTGCTTGCGGCCCCCACTGGACGGGCGGCAAAAAGGATGTCGGAGGCCACGGGCCTTGAGGCAAGAACCCTTCACAGGCTGTTGGAATGCAGGCCGCCTGAGGGATATGGCAGGAACGAGGAAAACCCCCTGGAAGGGGACGTGCTGATCGTGGATGAATGTTCCATGATTGATATCGTGATGATGAATTCCCTCCTGAAGGCGGTTCCCCTCCACATGCGCCTTATCCTGGTCGGGGATACGGATCAGCTTCCTTCCGTGGGCGCGGGAAATGTTTTGAGGGACATCATTGATTCGAAACGTTTTCCCGTGGTACGGCTGAACAGGATTTTCAGGCAGGCCATGGAGAGCAGGATCATCACCAACGCCCACAGGATCAACGCAGGGAAGATGCCGGATCTGTCCAACGGGAAAAACACGGATTTCTTTTTTGTGGAAAGGGAGGAGCCGGAGCAGGCGGCTGCCGAGATTGTAAATCTGGTAAAGACCAAACTGCCCCGTTATTACGGGGTGCCCGCCTCCGCCATACAGGTGCTGACCCCCATGCAGCGCGGAATAGTGGGCGCTGCCAGCCTGAACCTGGTTCTCCAGGAAGCCGTGAACCCGGCGGGGGAGGGCCTGCGGCGCAGCGGATTCGTGTACCGGCCCGGGGATAAGGTCATGCAGGTCAAAAACAATTATGACAAGGAGATCTTTAACGGTGACATCGGGACGGTGGAAACAGTGGACCTGACGGGCCGTACCCTGACAGTGGATTTTGACAGCCGCAGGATCGGATATGACATTACGGAACTTGACGAACTTGTCCATGCCTACGCCACCACCATACACAAGGCGCAGGGTTCCGAATACCCCATAGTGGTAATGCCGGTGCTGATGAACCATTTTGTCATGCTGCAGAGAAACCTGGTCTATACCGGCATTACCCGGGCCAGAAGGATCCTGGTGATGGTGGGAACCAGGAAGGCCCTGTCCTATGCGGTGCGGAATGTGACCGTCACGGAACGCAATACCATGCTGAAGGAGCGCCTTGCCCACGGGGACAATCTTCCCGGGGAGGATTTATCCTGAGGGGGCGGCAGCATGTCCGCCCCGACAGAGCCGTGCAGGTATGCCGCAGCGTATCAGGGAGTGTCCCTTTGTCCCGTATAGTGCCGGACCAGGGCTTCCACTTCCTCCAGGCAGCTCCCGCATACCGTGCCGGCTCCCGTGGCTTCCTGCACTTCAGCCAGGGAAACGGCCCCGGCCTCCACGGCCTCCCTGATCCTGCCGCAGGTCACTCCGGTACAGGTACAGACTATTTTTTCCGTGGAATCTGTTTTTGCCATAGTGATCACCGTCCTTTCGGAAATAGGATATACGGAAACAGTGATTTTATACAGATAAATAAGTGAAACACACAAGCGAGGAGAACCAATGACAAAGAAGCAACGCGCACTTGAAATCATCGACAGGCTGAAGAAGGAGTATCCCGACGCCGACTGCACACTGGACTATGACCAGGCATGGAAGCTTCTGGTAAGCGTCCGCCTTGCTGCCCAGTGTACCGATGCCAGGGTAAATGTTGTGGTGGAAAAACTCTATGGGAAATTTCCGGACGTAAATGCCCTGGCGCAGGCCGAGGTGGGCGAGATCGAGGAGATCATCCGGCCCTGCGGGCTGGGAAACAGTAAGGCCCGGGATATTAGCGCCTGCATGAAAATGCTCCGGGATGAATATGGCGGAAAGGTTCCGGATGACTTTGACAAACTTCTGGCGCTGCCGGGGGTGGGCAGAAAGAGCGCCAACCTGATCATGGGGGATGTGTTTGGGAAACCTGCCATTGTCACGGACACGCACTGCATCCGCCTGGTGAACCGCATGGGCCTGGTGGAAGGCATCAGGGAACCGGCCAAAGTGGAAAGGGAGCTCTGGAAGATCATCCCTCCCCGGGAGGGTAATGATTTCTGCCACCGCCTGGTGAACCACGGAAGGGCGGTGTGCACGGCCAGGACCACGCCCTTCTGCCACAGGTGCTGCCTGGAAGACATCTGTAAAAAAGCAGGTGTGGAACCAAAAAGGACAGAGGGCTAGAGTCTACCCCGGGACTTTGGAGCATATAAATTTCTGTAGAATGTTCAGATAAGGCAGGAAGGATTCTCAATGGAATTTTATGTGGTAAAGCCGGGAGACAGCGTAGACAGCATTTCCCGGGAGACGGGTATAAGCCCCGAACAGATCATTTATGACAACCAGCTGCTGTACCCCTATAAACTTGCCGTGGGCCAGGCTCTCCTTATTCATTCCTATGTCCGGGAGGCGGTGCGGGCGATTCTGGTAAGCGGTTATGCTTACCCTTACATCAACAGCCAGGTGTTGGCCGACACTCTGCCGTATTTGTCGGAACTTCCAATATTCTCATACGGTTTTACGATGGAAGGAGAGCTTCTGCCGCCCCCTTACGGAGATGACCAGTGGATGATTACGGAAGCCCTGGAATTCGGCACCCTGCCCGTGCTGACGCTTACTCCTTTTGGGCCGGATGGAAATTTCAACAACCAGCTGATCCATTCCGTGGTAAACAATCCCTCCTACCGGGAGAGGCTGTTTCAAAACCTTCTGGAAACCATGGATGAGAAGGGGTACCAGGGACTTGACATTGATTTTGAATACATCCTGCCTGAGGACAGGGACGCATTCAGCGCCTTTGTGGAGCAGGCGGCACAGACCATGCGGTCGGCAGGGTACCGGACCTCCATCGCCCTGGCACCCAAGACATCCCCGGACCAGAAGGGGCTGCTGTACGAAGGAAAGGATTACCGTGCCCTGGGAGCCGCGGCGGACCATGTGCTTCTGATGACTTACGAGTGGGGGTATACCTACGGGCCGCCCATGGCAGTGGCGCCTGTGAACCAGGTGCGCAGGGTGGTGGAATATGCCCTGACGGAGATTCCCGCGGAAAAAGTCAACCTGGGAATTCCCAATTACGGATACGACTGGCCCCTTCCCTTTGAACGGGGGGTGACGAAGGCGGTTACCCTGGGAAATGTGGAAGCGGCGCGGCTGGCCGCGGAGGAAGGGGCGGAGATCCATTTTGATTCCCTGGCGGAAAGCCCCTACTTTCACTATACAAAAGACGGCGTCACCCATGAGGTGTGGTTTGAGGATGTGAGGAGCCTCCAGGCAAAATTCAACCTGATCCGGGAATACAGCCTCCAGGGCTGCGGATACTGGCAGATCATGAAATGGTTCCGGGCCAACTGGCTGCTGCTTCAGAATCAGTTTTACATCCTGAAGTAAGCCGGGCCGCGGGGACGAAAGGAGAAGGCTATGAGAATGTACGACATAATCATGAAAAAAAGGAACGGCGGCGAGCTTTCGGAGCAGGAGATCCGTTTCTTCATAGAAGGCTATACCAGGGGGGAGATTCCTGACTACCAGGTATCCGCCCTGATGATGGCCGTCTATTTCCAGAAGATGACGGAGGCCGAGACACTGGCGCTGACCATGGCCATGGCGGAAAGCGGGGACATGCTGGACCTGTCCGGCATAAAGGGTATCAAGGTGGACAAGCACAGCACCGGCGGCGTGGGGGACAAGACTTCCCTGGCCCTGGCGCCCATGGTGGCGGCCTGCGGCATCCCCGTGGCAAAGATGAGCGGCCGGGGACTGGGGCATACCGGCGGAACCATAGACAAGCTGGAAAGTTTTTCCGGATTCACCACGGCCCTTACACGGGAAAATTTTATTGAAAACGTGAACCGTGTCGGGATTGCCATCATGGGGCAGACCGGGGACCTGGCCCCTGCCGACAAAAAACTCTACGCCCTGCGGGACGTGACGGCCACGGTGGACAATCTGTCCCTTATCGCCAGCTCCATCATGAGCAAGAAGCTGGCGGCCGGGGCGGATGCCATTGTACTGGATGTGAAGACTGGAAGCGGCGCCTTCATGAAAAGGGAAGAGGACGCCCGGGCCCTGGCGGAGGAGATGGTGAAGATCGGGAAGAACGCGGGCAGAAAGACGGTTGCGGTGATCTCCGACATGGACCAGCCGCTGGGGTATGCGGTGGGCAACGCCCTGGAGGTGAAGGAGGCAATTGACACCCTCCGGGGAAGGGGGCCGGCAGATTTTGTGGAGCTGTGCCTGACCCTGGGCAGCAGGATGCTGATGGCAGGCGGAAGGTGTGCGGACGTAAGCCGGGCCAGGCAGATGCTGGAAAACGTCATAGCCGACGGCAGCGCATGCAGGAAGCTTGCGGAGTTTGTGGAAGCCCAGGGCGGGGACGCGGGAATGGTCTCCCATCCGGAGCTTCTGCCAAAGGCCCCCATTGTCTGTCCGGTGCCGGCGCCTGCTGACGGTTATGTAAGCCGCATCCTTTGTGATGAAGTGGGAGTCTGTTCCCTGCTCCTGGGAGGAGGAAGGGAGACCAAGGAAAGCGTGATCGACCTGTCCGTGGGACTTGTCCTGTGCAAAAAGGTGGGGGATCCCGTGAAAAAGGGAGAGCCCCTGGCATTCCTCCACGCAGGCGATGCCTCGAAGGCACAGGAGGCCGTAAGGCGTTACCTGGGAGCCTGCATGATTTCGGATGCGCCCCCGGCAGGGACCCCTTTCATCAAGGCCGTAATCGAATAAACGGATGGAACCGGCGTAATCCCGGGAACGGATACAGGCTGTGCCAATCCCCGTGCATAGTCCGGCGGCTGCGGTAATATAATGGAAGCATGAGAAGAAACAATGACCGCAGCCAGCGAAGCGAACTGAAAAAAGAGGCCCTGATCGAATCCCTGAAATTCCCCAAGGATATCTGCATGGGCGCCATAAGGGTGACCATGACGGGCAACCGGGAGGCCTGGATTGAAAATTACCGGGGACTTCTGGAATATACGCAGGAACAGATTCTGCTTCAGGGCAAGACCTGCCAGGTATGTTTTGAGGGAACAGGTCTTTCCATTGACTATTATACCAATGAGGACATGAAGATCAGCGGGTGCATCAGCTGCATACGGTACAGCTGACGGTCCGGGCAGGCGGAAGTGACCTGGAAAGAAAATAGGGGAAGAGGATAGGACATGATCAGATTTCTGAAGTATGTCAGGGGGTACCTGCGTATCCGCGTATGGGGGTTTTCGCCGGAACGCTTTATGAACCTCTGCAGCAACAAGGGCATTCTGCTCTGGGATATCGTCCGGGAGGACGGCGTCTACTACATGTGTATCAACGTGAAGGGCTTTTGGGGATTAAAGCCCATACTTAAGAAAACGGGGACAAGGGTGGCCATATTGGAACGATATGGACTGCCCTTTTTTATACCCAGGCTGATGAAACGGAAGGTGTTTGTCACCGGGCTTATTTTTGTAATTGCCTTCTGGGTTTTTTCCTCTTTTTACATATGGGATATCAGGCTTACGGGAAATTACCGGATTACGGAGGATGTATTTTTTACGTTTTTAAAGGAAAACCAGGTTACGGTGGGCATGAGCAGGGACAGCCTGGACATCGGGGAACTGGAAAAGCAGATCCGGCGGCACTTTCCGGAGATTACCTGGGCATCCGCAAAACTCAATGGCATCCGACTGCAGATCGACATTAAGGAAAACGATGCTCCCATTCAGGTGGAAAAGCCGGAGAGCTCCGGGGGAACGGACCTGGTTGCGGGATACGACGGCATTGTGGCGTCAATGATTGTGCGCAGCGGCGTTCCCAGGGTTTCCATAGGGGAGATGGTGACCAGGGGAACCGTTCTGGTGGAGGGCAGGATTCCCGTCTATAATGAAGACTCCACAATACGGGAATACTATTACGTGGATGCTGACGCGGATATTATGCTGGAACATGCCATGAATTTCACGGCGGAGCTTCCCCTGGATTACGTGAAAAAGGAATATACGGGCAGGGAGGAGAAAAGCTATTACATCAAGCTAGGGGATCATACCTGCAGTCTTCCGCAGAATCGGCCTTTTCTCGTATATGACAGCGTGATGAAGGAAAGCCGCCCCCTGTTTTTTGAGAAACTGTCCATCCCGGTCTATCTTGGTGAGGTGACCCACAGGGAGTACCGGGATACCGAATATTTTTATACGGAGGAAGAGGCCAGGGGACATCTTAATCAAAAATTAATGGATTTTCTTGCAGATTTAGAAGAAAAAGGGGTACAAATTATTGAAAAAAATGTTAAAATAGATAGAAACAGCCTTTCGTGGAGTATAAGCGGGAATTTTCTGGTACGGGAACCGGTGCGTACAAGTTCGGAAACCATAAGGGATACTGGGGAAGAAAGGAATACGGATGAATGATTTTGCAGTAAGACTGGATATGCCCACGGAGCATATGCAGAAGATATTCGGTATGCAGGACGCATACGTGAAAAAAATGGAACGGGATTTCGGAGTTACGATTACGGACAGAAACGGGGCAGTGACAATTACCGGCCGGGAAGAGATGGTGCGGAGAGCGGAAAATGTGCTGAGGCAGCTGACAATACTGTCCGGCCGGGGAAACGAGATAGAGGAGCAGAGTGTGGATTACGCAATTACACTGGGAATGGAAGAAAAGGAAAAGGCACTGGAGCAGATGGACGCGGACTGCATCTGCCATACGGTAAACGGCAAACCCATAAAGCCAAAGACTCTGGGGCAGAAGGCTTACGTGGATGCCATCAGGGACAATATGCTGGTGTTTGCACTGGGGCCGGCGGGAACGGGCAAAACGTATCTGGCTATGGCCATGGCCATCACGGCCTTCAAGAACGACGAAGTGGGAAGGATTATCCTCACCCGCCCCGCCATAGAAGCCGGTGAGAAGCTGGGATTCCTGCCGGGGGATCTGCAGAGCAAGGTGGATCCTTACCTGCGTCCCCTCTATGATGCTCTGTACCAGATCATGGGAGCGGAAAGTTTTGCCAAAAACATGGAAAAGGGCCTGATCGAGGTGGCCCCCCTGGCGTATATGAGGGGACGGACCCTGGACAACGCCTACATCATTCTGGATGAAGCACAGAATACCACCCCGGCGCAGATGAAAATGTTCCTGACCCGCATAGGCTTTGGATCTAAGGTGGTGGTCACGGGCGACAATTCCCAGAAGGATCTGCCTCCGGGGACCCGGTCGGGACTGGACGTTGCGGCCAGAGTGCTGAAAGGGATAGACGACATAGCCTTCTGCAGCCTTACATCCAGGGATGTGGTGCGCCATCCCCTGGTGCAGAAAATCGTCCAGGCATATGAAAATTTTGAGGCCCGGGAAGAGCGCAGCCGGCTGCGGGAGAAGGACAGACCGGGGGACAGGAACCGGCGCGGCAGAAGGAGATAGGGCGGTATGACACTTTATGTTGAAAACCAGACGGAGAGGGAATTTCCCTTTTCGCCGCAGGATACTGCGGAACTGGTGTGCAGGGCGGTTCTCGAGGAAGAGGGCTGCCCCTATGAGGTCCAGGTGAGCGTGGTTCTGGCGGACGGCGGGACTGTCCGCGGGCTGAACAGGGATTACAGGGGGATGGACAGGGAGACCGACGTACTGTCCTTTCCCAACGTGGACTTTCCGGCAGAAGGCGTTTTTGAAATTCAGGAGGACAGGGAAGCGGATTATTTTGATCCCGGTTCAGGAGAGCTGGTCCTGGGGGATATCATTATATCCATGGACAGGGTATATGAACAGGCCCGGTGCTACGGGCACAGCGTCAGGAGGGAATTTGCCTTCCTGGTGGCGCACAGCATGCTGCATTTATGCGGTTATGACCATATGGAAGAGCCGGAACGCGCAAGGATGGAAGAAAAGCAGGACAGGATCCTGAACGGGCTGGGAATTACGAGAGATTAAGGGATGGATGACGGATGAATCAGGCTGAGATAAAGAGGCGGCAGACGGAAGAGATTGCCGGGATATTGACTCTGGTCATGATATTTGTGATGGGAAAACGTATGGAGACGGGCGGGATAACATATATGTCCGCCGCTGTATATGTCTGTTTCCTGGCGGGGGCTCTGGCCAGCGGCGGTCTGGCTGACACGCTTGGGAAAATGCTCCGCAGCAGAAGAAACAAGGGACAGTATAAAAATATCCTGACCCTGCGCAAAAGCGCCCTGCTTTTCCAGGGAATCCTGGGACTGGCCTGCGCCGCAGCCCTGGTTCTTCTGGCCTGCGCCGCAGCGGAAGGGGTCTTCCGCATCCGGTACTGCACCTTTCTGATTATGGCTCTGTCGCCCGTGGTACTGCTGCGGACGGTATCCGCCGTGCTTCAGGGTTATTTCCAGGGGGAGGCGGCCGAGCTGCCCAGGGCGTTTTCCGGAATAGCACGCCAGCTGCTTACCCTGGGTTTCGGACTCCTGTTTACCGGCATGCTCGGGGACTACGGGGAAAAAGTCAGCAGCCTGCTCAGGGAGCCGGAATTTGCGCCCATGTACCGCTGCCTGGGTTTATGCCTTGCCATATGTCTTGCGGAGGTGCTCGTCATCCTGTTCCTGGCCGTTCTCTTTAAGGGCAGCCGCCGCAGGGAAAGACGCATGCAACAGGAGGGCGTGCATGCGGGGGATTCCGCCTGGGACTGCATCAGGAACCTGTGTATGGGCAGATGGTCTCATTCGGCCGCGATTATTCTTGGGATTCTGCCCCTGGCTGTGGGGCTGGCGCTGTCTGGCCGCGGAAACCCGGAGGAGGCGGGAGCCCTTCTTCAGTACGATATATATGTAGAAAGATATTTTGCTGTCTGCTGCGGCCTGGTATTTGTCCTCTCGTTTCTGGCGCTGCCGGTTACAGGAAAGGTGTTTCAGTCTCTCAGGCGGGAAGAAGGCCGCCTTGCCAGGACCGTTTTTCTGGGCGGCGTCCACATGGGAGTGGTACAGGGCGTCTTTTTCTCGGTTTTTGCTGCGGTGATGGGAACCCGGATTTCCGCCTGCCTGGGGGGAGACGGCGGGGAACTGGCCGGGCAGATGCTCAGGGCCGGTTCCTCTGTGGTAGCCCTGGTATCCCTGTCCCTTTACTTCGGGCGTTTTCTGCAGGGAGTGGGGAAAAAATACATGCTTCCCTGTGCCCTGTGCCTTTCAGACGCGGCCTTCCTGCTCCTGCTTTTTATCACGGTCAAAAGCGGTATCCTGTCTTTGGTCTACGCAGGGGTGGTTCTTGCCCTTGTTCTCTGTGGCACCCTGGGATTTCTGTCTTTCAGACAGCTGAGAATCCGTATGGACTGGCTGGGGATGTTGGTGATTCCGCTGCTGGCCGGAGGGGCTGCGGGTCTTGTGTGCATGCTGTCAGACAGGCTGTTTTCCACGGTTATGGGAGACCTTCCCATACTGCTTGTCAGCTTCCTGTTTTCCGGAATTGTCTACCTGGCGCTTCTTCTGGTGCTGCGCAATTTCAGGGAACAGGAGTTTGAGATTCTTCCCGGGGGTCGGATTCTGAACAAAATCGGGCAGATGCTGCACAGATATTGACCTGAAACTGAATAAACACGGCAAAAAAGGCTGATACTGTTTACTACGAATAAGAAATCTCTTCTCTATGTCTGGGGGATCAGTATGAAGTATGTAAAGAGTATCGCCTTATATGTCCTATATCCTTTTTTTATGATGGGAATCGGTTTTTATGCAGGCATGGCCACGTCCCGCTTTTTGGACCCGGAGGCCGGGAGCCGGCAGAATCTGCAGTTGTTCGAAGGCCTTCCCGTTGCCACGGAGAAACCGGAGGAACAGCCGGAACACAGTCCGGAGCCGGTTCTGGATGACAGATATGACTACGGAGTTGTGATAGAAGGGGAAGGGGAGACCTCCCCGGAGAACGCAGAGCAGGTTTCCTTTTCCTCGGAGACTCTCTGCGTGGATACGGAGTATGTTCTGGAGGAGACGGACGTGCTCAACCACACGGTTGTGGAGACCACATGGCGTCTTCCGGAAAAATACGTGGGCATGAATCGGGAACAGTTCCTCCAGGCAATGGAGGTATATGAAGCGTTTCCGCCCCTGTCCGAACTGGAGCGCGGCTTTGTGGGGCTGGAGGTGGTTTCTTTTTCCAGGGAACGGGTTGTAATTCGGATGAATTATAAATTTGTCCAACCCAGCAGCAGTTTCTACCTGGCTGTCTACGACAATAAAGTGGTGGTTTACCTGGAGGACAGGGAAACCATCTACATTGAGACGGAAATCTTGCTGGATTCCCTGCCCCCGCACCTGCAGGAGAGCATTATCGGGATGATGTGGGTGGAGAATGAAGAGAAACTTTATGATTTTCTGGAAAATTATTCCAGCTGAAGGGAAGGAGACGGAAGATGGGATATTCGGTGGGGATCGTGGGAGGCGGCGCGGCCGGAATGGCGGCGGCAGTCACGGCTGCCGGGCAGGGTGCGGCAGTCACGGTCCTGGAGGGAAACGACAGGCTGGGGAAAAAAATCCTGTCCACGGGAAACGGGAAATGTAATCTGGGCAACGAAAACCTGGATCCGGGAAATTACCACACCTGCTCCCCCGCCTTCCTGGAGGCCTGCCTGAGACGATTTGACACCCGCAGCGTCATTGACTTTTTCCAGGGGATGGGTCTGACCGTGAAGAGCAGAAAGGACGGCCTGTATCCCCTGTCGGAACAGGCAGCCTCCGTTCTGGACGTGCTGCGGTATGAGGTGCGCAGGTTGGGTGTGGAGGTGGTCACGGAATGCAGGGTCAGGCATGTGGAACCCCTGGAAGGCGCGGGAAAAGGAAGGCGCCGGAGGATCCGGGTGACAGGGGACGGAAAGGTCCGGGATTTTGACCGTGTCATTCTGGCCTGCGGAGGAAGGGCGGCGCCCAGGAGCGGTTCCGACGGTTCGGGGTATCGGATCGCCGAAAAGCTGGGGCACAGGCTGGTTCCCGTGGTGCCGGCCCTGGTACAGCTCAAGTGCGGGGAAGACTATTTTAAGTCCGTGGCGGGCGTAAGGGCGGAAGCAGTGGTGAGTCTGTGGAACCAGGGAGAAGCCTCTGCCCGGGAACGCGGAGAGGTGCAGCTGACGGATTACGGCATTTCCGGCATTCCGGTCTTTCAGCTCAGCCGGACGGCAAATTACATATTGCGGGACAAAGGGACTCCCCAGGTACACATGGATTTTTTCCCGGACTATTCAGAAGAAGCCTATGATGCCCTTATCCGCGGGAGGGACAGGCTCAGGGAGGGGCGCACGGTGGAAGAATTTTTTGCGGGCCTGCTCCACAAAAAACTGATGATCCTGTTCATCCGGCTTTCTGGCCTCAGGGCCGTGGAGGATGCCCGGAGAGCGGATCCGCGGAAACTGGACCGGGTTTACCGCCTGTGCAGAGACTGGCAGGTTTCCGTTACGGGCAGCAACTCCTATGAGAATGCCCAGGTGTGCGCAGGGGGTGTCCCCCTTGGGGAGGTCACGGAAGATCTGGAGTCAGTGAAGGTTCCGGGCGTTTACTTTGCAGGGGAGATTCTGGATGTGGACGGCAGGTGCGGGGGCTATAATCTCCACTGGGCGTGGTGCAGCGGCCACATTGCGGGCATGGCGGCTTCCGGACACGGAAGCTGTCCCTGCTGGGACAGAAAGGAAATACATCCATGCTGAGAATCAGTCAGGTAAAAATAAAGCCGGGGCATCCGGTTTCCGCCCTGAAGGGTGCGGCGGCGGGCCTGCTGCGGATCCCGGAAGAGGATATCACCGGGATAAAAATCATACGGCAGTCCCTGGATGCCAGAAAGAAACCGGATTTATATTACAGTTATTCCCTGGAGGTGGCGTTGAAGGATGAGGAGAAGGTTCTGCGCAGGTTCCGGGGAAAGGAAAATCTGGTGTGCAGGGTGGACCAGAACCCTTACCGTTTTCCGGAATCAGGAGAGAAGAAGCAGACATATCCCACCGTCATTGTGGGAACCGGTCCCGCCGGGTTGTTCTGCGGCTATTTTCTGGCCCTGCACGGGTACCGCCCCCTGTTGCTTGAGCGGGGAAAGCCGGTGGAGGAACGGCAGAGGGACGTGGAGGCTTTCTGGGAGACCGGCCGGCTGAATCCGGATTCCAACGTACAGTTCGGCGAGGGAGGCGCAGGTACTTTTTCCGACGGGAAGCTGAATACCCTGGTCAGGGACAAAGAGGGCCGGGGCCGCATGGTTCTGGAGACTTTCGTAAAGTTTGGCGCGCCGGAAAAGATCTGTTATGACGCGAAGCCCCATATGGGAACCGATGTGCTCTGTGGTGTGGTTAAGGCCATGCGGCAGGAGATCATCCGCCTGGGAGGCATGGTCCGTTTTGGCAGCCAGGTGACGGAGCTTGAGATTACGGACGAAAGGGTAACCGGGGTCATCGTCAACGGTGTGGAAAAAATAGCCTGCGGGCAGTTGGTTCTGGCCCTGGGACACAGCGCCCGGGACACCTTCTCCATGCTGCGGCGCAGGCAGGTTCCCATGGAGGCCAAGGCTTTTGCCGTGGGGCTGCGGGTGGAGCATTCCCAGCGGCTGATCAATGAAAGCCAGTACGGAATGGCAGAACCGGGGGAACTGGGGGCTGCCCCATATAAAGTGGCGGCAAAAGCCGCAAACGGCAGGGGTGTCTACTCCTTCTGCATGTGTCCGGGCGGGTATGTGGTAAACGCCTCCTCCGAGGAGGGGCATACCGCTGTAAACGGCATGAGCTACAGCACCCGGGACGGCAGCAACGCCAACAGCGCTGTCATCGTCACCGTGACGCCGGAAGACTTTGGCTCCGGGGACCCGCTGGCCGGAATCCGGTTTCAGAGGGAGCTGGAGGAGAAAGCTTACAGGATAGGCGGAGGGAAGATCCCGGTTCAGAGATATGGGGATTTTAAGCGTCATGTAATGGAGGCGAACACGGATCCACGGCAGGACGTACCGGATACATGCGGGAAGGAATGTCCCCCTTCATCCGCCGGAACCGGGGAAGGGGAGAAGCTTATGCCCCGGTGCAGGGGCGCTTACCGATGGGCTGACGTAAGCCGGATCCTTCCGTTGGAATGCAGCCGGGCCATTGTGGAGGGGATGGAGGCCTTCGGCCGGCAGATCAGGGGATTCGACAGTCCGGATGCCTGCCTGTCGGGGGTGGAAAGCCGTACATCCTCCCCGGTGCGGATCCTGCGCGACGAAGGACTTCAGTCCGCGGTCAGGGGCCTGTATCCCTGTGGGGAGGGCGCCGGCTATGCGGGGGGAATCATGTCCGCGGCCATGGACGGGATCCGGGTGGCGGAGAAGATAGCCGGGGAGTACGCGTCTGGATAAGTCATTTATTGGGGCTTGCGTGAACCGCGCAAATATGGTTTAATTAGAATATATAGAATTGTTAAAAAAATATCACACAGGAGAGGTACCTTTATGAGCAGTATGAGAGGAATCGATACCCCTGTCCGGCAGAGGAGGAGACGGGTTTTTAAGGAAGTAGCCAATCTGGCTTATAACTCCACCAACCTGAAGGACGATATGGAAGCGCTTCCCTACCAGATCGTGGATTACGAGGAGTCCATGTACCGGGAGAGCGTCTACCGAGACCGCGCCATTATCCGGGAGCGGATCCGCCTGGCCATGGGCATGAGCCTGCGCCCGGAGAACCGGGAACGGCCCGGGCATCTGACCCAGGGGCTGGAAGAGAGCAACATTAACGAGAAATATTACGAGCCGCCGCTGATGCAGGTGATTCCTTCGGCCTGCAATGCCTGTCCGGAGGATCATTACGAGGTGACCAGTTCCTGTATGGGCTGTGTGGCTCATCCCTGCCAGAGTGTATGTCCCAGGGGGGCCATCTCCATGGTGAACGGCAAATCCGTTATTGACCAGGAGAAGTGCATCAAGTGCGGTAAATGCAAGGATGTGTGCCCGTACGATGCCATCTGCCATAAGGAACGCCCCTGCAAGGCTGCCTGCGGCGTCAATGCCATCAAGTCAGACCGGTACGGGCGGGCTTATATCGATAATGATATGTGTGTGTCCTGCGGAATGTGCATGGTGAGCTGCCCCTTCGGGGCCATCGCGGACAAATCCCAGATTTTCCAGCTCATCCGTGCCATGCAGTCAGGCAGGGAAATCATTGCCCAGGTGGCGCCTGCCTTTGCAGGACAGTTCGGTCCCAGGGTTACCCCGGAGATGTTCAAGACGGCCCTGAAGGAGTTGGGATTTGCGGATGTATATGAGACGGCCCTGGGGGCTGATTTGGGATGTATGGCGGAAGCGGAGCATTATGTGAAGGAAGTCGCCACCGGGAACCAGGCTTTTGCCCTCACCTCCTGCTGCCCCTCCTGGTCTGTAATGGCCAAACATCTGTTTCCGGAGACTATAGACAAGATCAGCAATGCCCTGACGCCTATGGTGGCCACCGCCAGGATCATCAAACAGGAACACCCTGATGCATCCGTCGTGTTCATCGGACCCTGTGCGTCCAAGAAACTGGAGGCAAGCCGCAGGACCATACGATCCGATGTGGATTTCGTCATTACTTTCGAGGAACTGACCGGAATGTTCGAAGCCAGGGGCATTTTGCTGGAGGAGATCAAGGCCATGGACGAGATGGATGATGCCACGGGGGCAGGACGCGGATACGGCGTGGCAGGCGGTGTAGCGGGCGCCATCGAGGAATGTATCAAGACTTACTATCCCGGGACGGACGTGAAGATCGAGCATGCCGAAGGCCTGACGGAGTGCAGAAAAATGCTCTTGTTGGCAAAGGCCGGCAGGAAGAACGGCTGCCTCATTGAGGGAATGGCCTGCCCGGGCGGCTGCGTGGCGGGAGCCGGAACCAACATCGCCATAGCCCAGGCTGCAAAGGAAGTGGCGAAGTTCAAGGCGCAGGCAAAGGAATCCGTCCCCAGGGAGACCTGAGCCCGGCGGGGATGCCGGAGGGACTTTACCAAATTGCCGTTTACGGCAATTTGGGCCGTCGCGCAGCGACTAAATTAGGAGAATAGATATGGACGTTAAAGAAAAAATGCACGCAGGGGAAATGTACCTGCCTCATGACGAAAAAATTTTAAAGGATCAGTTCCGGTATCTGGATCGTCTGTATGACTTTAACATGACACGTTCCACGGAACAGCAAAAGCGCCAGGAGATGCTCAAAGTTATGTTTGCCGAGATCGGGGAAGGCTGTTATATAGAGCCGCCCCTGCACACCAACTTCGGCGGCCATCATGTGCATTTCGGCAAAAAGGTATATGCGAACTTCAATCTGACCCTGGTGGATGACACCCACATTTATGTGGGAGATTACACCATGTTCGGCCCCAATGTGGTGGTTGCCACCGCAGGACATCCCATCCTGCCGGAACTTCGGGAACAAGGGTATCAGTACAATGCCCCGGTGCATATCGGTAAAAATTGTTGGATCGGCGCGGGAGCGGTGATCGTACCCGGCATCACAATAGGGGATAATGTAGTAATCGGAGCTGGCAGCGTGGTTACGAAGGATATTCCCTCCAATGTGGTGGCGGTGGGCAATCCCTGCCATGTGCTGCGGGAGGTAAATGAGCATGACCGGGAATATTATTTCAAGGGTAGGAAGATTGACCCTGCTTTTTTGAACAAAACATGAATTTTGTGTTGACAAAACATTTATACCAGATTATAATAAAGCAGTATGTGAAGCGAAAGATTTCAGGAGAAGGGTACACTGTACAGGAGCCGCCATGTTTGCATATTTGTCTGATGTATTGACATCTGAGGGAAGGCAGCGGACAGAAGAGTTTCCGTTGGAGATGACTTGTTTTGAGAGCAGAATGGGAAGTTTTGCAATCAGCGGGAGTTCTCCCGTTTCCTTTGTTTTTACAAATGTGGGGCCGGGTAAGCTCAGGATTCAGGGCGGAGTAAGGCTGACTTTTCAGACAAGCTGTGACAGGTGCCTGCGGGATGTACCTACGGTGTTGGATCTGCATTTTGACCGGACAGCCGTTGCTTTTGGAACTGAAGATGAGGATGCGGACGGACTGGAGCTGACGGAGGAAGGCCAGCTCGACGTAGAGACTTTCGTACACAGCGAAATTTTGGAAAACTGGCCGGCGAAGATCCTGTGCAGGGAAGACTGCAGGGGGATATGCCCTGTATGCGGCCGGGATCTGAACGAGGGGGAATGCGGATGCGACAGGTTTGTTCCGGATCCCCGCATGGCAGTGATACAAGATATTTTCAACAAGAATAAGGAGGTGTAACGATGTCAATCTGTCCTAAGAATAAATCTTCCAAAAGCAGAAGGGATAAGAGGCGGGCAAACTGGAAAATGAGTGCTTCCACTCTGGTAAAGTGCAGCAAGTGCGGCGCGCTGATGGTGCCTCACAGAGTATGTAAGGCTTGCGGTTCTTATAACAAAAAGCAGGTTGTTTCCGTTGACTGACCGCAGTAAGGAATCGGAGGCAGACGTAATCACAGCAATAAACCGGGCGTTCCACGGAACGCCCTTTTTGTGCAAAAAAAACTTGATTTTTATCTGAAATTCCATTATAGTGGAAAGAGAACAGTACGGATTACGGAAAGGAACTGGAATGGCAGAGACAGTAAATGTGGCGGTGGATGCCATGGGCGGCGACAATGCCCCTGGCGAGGTTGTAAAGGGCGCTGTGGACGCCGTAAACGCCGAAAAAAAGATTAAAGTATTCCTGGTAGGCCGGGAAAGCGTGATAAAGGAAGAATTGGAGAAATATACTTATAATGCGGAGCAGGTGGAAGTGGTTCATGCCCAGGATGTGGTCGAGACAGGGGAACCTCCCGTAATGGCCATCCGCAAAAAGAAGGATTCCTCCATAGTAAAAGCCATGTATATGGTAAAGAACGGGGAGTGCGACGCCCTGGTATCCGCCGGAAGCACTGGCGCGGTGTTGGTGGGGGGCCAGGTCATCGTGGGACGGATCAAAGGTGTGGAACGGCCTCCCCTTGCCCCTGTAATTCCGACTATCAAGGGCGTCAGCCTGCTGTTGGACTGCGGGGCAAACGTGGATGCCAGACCTTCCCAGCTCCTGCAGTTTGCCAAGATGGGCAGTGTCTACATGGAGAGCGTTATCGGCATTCACAATCCCAGGGTGGGCCTTGTGAATATCGGTGTGGAGGAGGAAAAGGGCAATGCGCTGACCAAGGAGACTTATCCGCTGCTTCAGAATTGCCCGGAGATCAATTTTGTGGGAAATATAGAAGCCAGGGATATTCCTTACGGGGAGGCGGATGTTCTTGTCTGCGAAGCCTTTGTGGGAAACGTGATTCTAAAGATGTATGAAGGCGTCAGCGGTGCCCTGGTGGAAAAAATAAAGGCGGGTATGATGAGTACCCTGCGAAGCAAGATCGGAGCCCTGATGGTAAAGCCCGCTCTGAAGCGGACATTGAAGGGATTCAGCACGGAGGAGTACGGCGGCGCGCCGTTGCTTGGATTAAACGGCCTGGTTGTGAAGACTCACGGCAGCAGCAAGTCCATTGAAATCAAAAATTCTATTCTTCAATGCACGGCATTCAAGGAGCAGAAGATAAATCAAAAAATCAAGGAACGTGTGGTTCTTGAGAATTAAAGAAAGGTGGAAAACAAAATGGAGTTTGAAAAGTTAAAGAAAGTGATAGCAGATGTATTGAATGTTGATCCGGATGAGATTACCATGGACACGACCTTTGTGGATGACCTGGGGGCAGATTCCCTTGATGTGTTTCAGATCATTCTGGGAATCGAGGAGGAGTTTGACATTGAGATTCCTGCTGAGAAAGCAGAGAAGATCAGTACTGTGGAGGAAGCTGTCGAGTTGATCAAGGCTGCCGTTTAGAGGGCAGAAACCATACAGGTGAATGGGAAATCTGCCTGGGGTGCGTATGCTCGGCCGCGTAAATGTTGATAAGAGCAGTCTGCTGCAGGACTGCTCGTTTATATTTTAAAACGAAAAATCTGGGTGGTAAAAACGATGTCGAGTCATTATACAATGGAAATGTTGGAGGAGAGGATTGGTTACAGATTTCAGAACCAGGCTTTGCTGAAGCAGGCGGTAACCCACAGCTCCTATACCAATGAGATGAAGATACGAAAAACCAAAAATTACGAACGTCTTGAATTCCTGGGGGACGCCGTTTTAGAGTTGGTTTCCAGTGAATTTCTATTTCGGGAACATAGAACCATGCCGGAGGGAGAATTGACGAAACTGCGTGCGTCAATGGTCTGTGAACCGGCGCTTGCCTTCTGTGCAGGGGATCTGGAGCTGGGTAACTTTATCCTTCTTGGCAGGGGAGAGGAAGGTACAGGAGGCAGGAGGCGGGACAGCATAGTTTCCGACGTGATGGAGGCCGTCATCGGCGCCATTTACCTGGACGGCGGAATGGAGCCGGCCAGGGAGTTCATCAACCGCTTCGTGCTGTCCGACCTGGAGGACAAGCAGCTGTTTTATGACAGCAAAAGCACCCTGCAGGAGCTGATCCAGGGAAAACTGAAGAAGAGCTTTCACTATGAGCTGCAGAAAGAGAGCGGCCCGGAGCATGACAAGCTGTTCAGCGTTGCCGTATACATGGAGGACAGACTGCTTGGAACCGGCGAGGGAAGGACCAAAAAATCTGCGGAGCAACAGGCCGCCTATCAGGCACTGCTGCTTTTGAGAGGTAAAGGATGTATTTAAAAAGTATTGAGGTACAGGGGTTTAAGTCTTTTGCAAACAAGATAAATTTTCAGTTTCACAACGGAATCACTGGCATTGTAGGTCCCAACGGAAGCGGAAAGAGCAATGTGGCGGATGCGGTCCGATGGGTTCTGGGAGAGCAGCGGGTTAAGCAACTGCGGGGGGCCAGTATGCAGGATGTCATTTTCTCGGGTACGGAGAACCGGAAGCCGTTAAGTTATGCCTATGTGGCCATCACGCTTGACAATGGGGACCACCAGCTTGCCATCGATTTTGATGAGGTGACAGTAGCAAGGCGTATTTACCGTTCCGGAGAAAGTGAATATCTCATCAATGGAAGCGCCTGCCGTCTCAAGGACGTGAACGAACTGTTCTACGACACCGGTATCGGCAAGGAGGGGTATTCCATCATAGGCCAGGGCCAGATTGACAAGATCCTCAGCGGCAAGCCGGAGGAACGGAGGGAGCTTTTCGACGAGGCTGCAGGTATCGTAAAATTCAAGCGCAGGAAGACCGCGGCTCAGGCAAAGCTGGAGAATGAGAAGCAGAACCTGGTACGCGTCAACGATATCCTGTCAGAACTGGAAAAACAGCTTGGCCCTCTGGAGCGTCAGTCGGAAACCGCAAGGATTTATCTGCGTAAACGAGAGGAGCTGAAAAACCTGGACGTAAATGTGTTCCTTCTGGAAAATGCCAGACTGCGGGAACAGCTTAAGTCCGTGGAGGAAAAGCACGGTATTGCCGGGGAAGACCTTTCCCATACAAGGGAAGCCTACCAGAACAGTAAAGAAGAATATACCCGCGTTCAGAAGGAACTGGAAGAACTGGAAGTACAGATTGAACAGGCCAGAAGCACCGTCACGGACGCAGGACTTATGCGGGGACGCCTGGAAGGCGAGATGAACGTGCTGAAGGAGCAGATCAATTCCGGTCGGGGAAGCGAGGCTCACCTGGGCAGCCGCCGCACTACGCTGGAGGAGGAAATTGCCGGAAAGGAGAGAGAACGAGACTCTCTGCTGCTTGAAAAAGGCGACACCGACACAAAAGTGGATGAGACTGCCGCCCTGGCCGGCACCGCCAGACAGAAACTGGAGGAAATCCAGCAAAAGATCGAAGAACTCAACAGCGGCATGGAAGAGGGCAAGAATACCATCATCGGCGAACTGGGGCAGAGGGCTACCATCAAATCCAGAATCAGCCAGTTGGACACCATGATGGAGCAGGTGAACATCAGGAAGGCTGAGCTGAATTCCCGGCTGCTTCGCATAAAGTCGGATGAGGCGGCCAGGGAGGAAAGCCTCCGGAACCTGGAGACAGCCTTTGAAGCCATCACGGAGGAGATCCGCGGGCTGAATGGGCAGGAAAAGTCCATGGAGCAGGAACTGGGGACTTTCCGGGAGACGCTGACCAGGAAGGATGCCGGACTGCGGGAAGCCCAGAGCGCCTATCACATGGAAAAATCCAAGCTGGAAGCGCTGTCGAACCTGGCCGAGCGCTACGAGGGATACGGCGGCAGCGTCAAGAAGGTCATGGAGCAGCGGGAGAAGAATCCCGGCATCATTGGCGTGGTGGCCGATATTATACATGTGGAGAAAAAGTATGAGACCGCCATTGAGACCGCACTGGGAGGCAATATTCAGAATATTGTCACAGACAGTGAGGGTACGGCCAAGCGCATGATCGCTTTTCTTAAGACAAATCGGCTGGGGCGGGCCACATTCCTGCCTCTGACAAGCATTCGGGATCCGCAGAGATTCAGGAACCCGGAAGTGCTTTCCGAGCCCGGGGTTATCGGAACGGCGGATACTCTGGTACGGATAGACGATAGGTACCGGGATGTGGCCCTGTCCCTGCTTGGCCGCATCGTAGTGGCGGACAATGTGGACAATGCTGTGAAGCTTGCGGCAAAGTACCGCCACACGCTGCGGATCGTCACCCTGGAAGGGGAGCTTCTGGTTCCCGGGGGAGCCATCAGCGGCGGCGCATATAAAAACAGCAGCAACCTGCTGGGGCGCCGCAGGGAGATGGAGGAACTGGAGGGAAGAGTCAGAAAGCTGCGCCTTTCCATTGAAACCATAGAGAAGGAGATCGAAAATACAAAGGCAAGGCGGACCAGGATGCGTGTGGACCTGGAGGCCATAAAAAACGAGATTCAGCGCAAATCCATAGAACAGAATAGCACCCGGATGAATATCAGCCAGGCCAGGGAGCGGATGGAAGAGGAAGGGGAGAGCGCCGCTTCCCTGAGAACCGAGGCCAGGGAGATCGAGGAACAGATTCTGCAGATCAGGAAGGACAAGGAGAATACCCGGGGGGAACTTGCGGCAAGCGAAGAGTTGGAAAAACGCACCCAGGAGAGGATTTCCCTGTTGGGCAGGGAACTGGAGGAGCAGCGCGCACTGGAGACGAAGGCCTCGGCCGAAGTATCCGAATGGGATCTGAAGGTGGAAAAAATGCGCCAGACCCTGTTGTTCAAGCAGAGTAATGTGGACCGTATCGCGGGGGAAATCCAGCGGTCACGGGAGGAATTGAAGGAGATTCTGGAGGCCCTGGAAGAAAATGCCCGGGAGATGGAGCGCAGGCAGCAGAATATTGCGGAGATTGAGAAGACCATCGCCGCTTCCTTCCAGGCTCAGAACGAGTCGGAAGACCGGCTGAAGGGGGCCGTGGCGCGGAAGGAGGAACTGTCCGCTACCCAGAAAACTTTCTTTGACAGGCGGGAGGAGCTCTCGGAGAAGCTCTCGGCCCTGGACAAGGAGGTCTACCGCCTGGGCGCCCAGAAGGAAAAGCTGGAGGAATCCCTGGAATCCCAGATCAATTACATGTGGGACGAATATGAGATCACCTTGAGCGATGCCGCCGCCCTGCGGAACCAGGAGATGACGGATCTGCCCGCCATGAAGAAGGAGATCGGCTCCCTCCGGGACCAGATCAGGAAACTGGGGGATGTAAATGTGAACGCCATTGAAGATTACAAAAATCTCATGGAGCGTTTTACCTTTATGAAGACCCAGCGGGACGATCTGGTGGAGGCGGAGAAGACGCTGGAGGGGATTATCCAGGAACTGGACACCGCTATGCGCAGGCAGTTTACGGAGAAGTTCGCGGAGATTGGCCGGGAATTCGACAAGGTGTTCAAGGAACTGTTCGGCGGCGGAAAGGGAACCCTGGAGCTGACGCCGGAAGAGGACATCCTGGAGGCGGGCATCCGGATCATAGCGCAGCCCCCCGGAAAAAAGCTTCAGAACATGATGCAGCTGTCCGGCGGAGAGAAGGCTCTCACAGCCATAGCCCTGCTTTTCGCCATACAGAACTTAAAGCCCTCCCCATTCTGCCTGTTGGATGAGATCGAGGCGGCGCTTGACGATTCCAATGTAGGCAGATTTGCAAAATATTTACATAAACTGACAAAAAATACGCAGTTTATCGTTATTACCCACAGAAGGGGCACCATGGAGCAGGTGGACCGGCTGTACGGAATCACCATGCAGGAGAAGGGGGTGTCCACTTTGGTAAGCGTCAGCCTGATCGATAAGGATCTGACCTAGGCGTGCAGTTATAACAGAAAGGAGAATGATGAATATGGGCGAAGGAAAAAAGGGCTTTTTTGCCAGATTGAAGGAAGGCCTGGCGAAGACAAGAAACAACATCGTCAGGGGCATCGATTCTCTGTTCAATGGCTTTTCCGCCATTGATGATGACTTTTATGAGGAGTTGGAAGAGATTCTGATTATGGGGGATATCGGCGTGAACGCCACCACGGAGATCGTGGGCCGCCTGAAGAATCAGATCAGGGAACAGCATATCAGGGAACCCCGGGAATGCAAGCATCTGCTGATTGAGGGCATCAAGGAACAAATGCGGGTGGGGGAGAATGCCTATGATTTTGAGGTAAAGCAGTCGGTGGTCATGGTCATCGGCGTCAACGGCGTGGGCAAGACCACCTCGGTGGGAAAGCTTGCCGGAAAATGCAAGGATGACGGCAGAAAAGTGCTCATCGCCGCCGCGGACACCTTCCGGGCCGCCGCGGGGGATCAGCTGGCGGAATGGGCCAGACGGGCGGATGTCCCCATGGTGGGGGGAAACGAGGGCGCGGACCCGGCCAGCGTGGTCTATGATGCCGTCAACGCGGCAAAGGCCAGGGGCGTGGACGTGCTTCTCATCGATACGGCAGGCCGGCTCCATAACAAGAAAAACCTGATGGAGGAACTGCGGAAGATGAACCGGATTATAGACAGGGAATATCCTGACGCCCACCGGGAGAATCTCATCGTCCTGGACGGCACCACCGGCCAGAACGCCCTGGTACAGGCCAGGGAATTCGGGGAGGTGGCCGACCTCACCGGCATCATTCTGACGAAGATGGACGGGACCGCAAAGGGAGGCATAGCCGTGGCGATCCAGTCCGAGCTCCATGTGCCGGTGAAATACATCGGAGTGGGCGAGACCATCGACGATCTCCAGAAATTTGATTCGGACGAGTTTGTGAACGCTCTGTTCGACGTGAAATTAGAGGACGGGGAAGAGTAACTATTTCATCATCAAATATATCATCTCACACAGAAGGAGGAAAAAGATGGGAAAAGAAATGCAGGCAAAAGACGTGGTATTGGAGGAGAAGGTTTCTGCGGAAGAGACGGCTGTCCCGAAGCAGAACACCGCCCAGGAGGAAGGGCTTACCCTGGAAAAGTTTGAGGAGGCCTCTGAGATCGTGAAGAAGGTGATCTCGGAGACCAAGCTGGTATTCAGCGAGTACTTAAGCCTTCAGACAGGGAACAAGGTCTACCTGAAACCCGAGAATATGCAGCTGACCGGCGCGTATAAGCTCCGGGGCGCATATTACAAGATCAGCACCCTTTCGGAGGAAGAGCGGGCCAAGGGACTGATCACCGCTTCCGCCGGGAACCATGCCCAGGGTGTGGCCTATGCTGCCAAGGCCTACGGCACCAAGGCAGTCATCGTGATGCCCACCACCACTCCCCTGATGAAGGTAAACCGCACCAAGGGATACGGGGCGGAAGTGGTGCTCTACGGCGACGTATATGACGAGGCATGCGCAAAGGCATACGAACTGGCGGACGAGAACGGATATACCTTCATCCATCCCTTTGACGACCTGATCGTGGCCACGGGGCAGGGGACCATCGCCATGGAGATCGTCAAAGAGCTTCCCCTTGTGGACTACATTCTGGTTCCCATCGGGGGAGGCGGCCTGGCAACAGGTGTGGCAACTCTGGCAAAACTGTTAAATCCCAAGATAAAAGTGATTGGGGTGGAGCCTGCGGGGGCAAACTGTATGCAGACATCCCTTGCCCAGGGGCATGTGGTCACTTTGCCGAAGGTTACCACCATTGCGGACGGTACCGCGGTGAAAACCCCCGGCGCCAAGCTGTTCCCTTATATCCAGAAGAACCTGGACGGCATTATCACCGTGGAGGATCACGAACTGGTGGTGGCCTTCCTGGATATGGTGGAAAACCACAAGATTGTAGTAGAAAATTCCGGTCTGCTGACGGTTGCCGCTCTGAAGCACCTGGATGTGAAGGGCAAGAAAGTGGTATCCATCTTAAGCGGCGGAAATATGGACGTGACAACCATGTCCTCCGTAGTACAGCAGGGTCTCATCATGCGCGACAGGATCTTCAGCGTATCCATCCTTCTGCCGGATAAGCCCGGCGAGCTGTACCGTGTGTCCGGCATCATCGCCAAGGCAAACGGCAATGTGGTGGAACTGGAGCACAACCAGTTCGTCACCACCAACCGCAACACTGCCGTGGAACTGCGGATCACTATGGAGGCATTCGGCACGGAGCACAAGAACCAGATCATGAGTTCCCTGGAAGCGGAAGGGTACCGGCCTAAACTGGTGAACGCGAACTTCTGACCAATCTAATCAGACAGACTTAAGGTTACAACAGACCGCCCGCTTCGCCCTGTCCGGGAAGCGGGCGGGTTTGTCCTGGAATATTTCACGGGACGGCACCCGGAACCTGCACAGATTTTAGCATTAAAGGAAAGTAGGGAAATATGAAGATAAGCAGAGAGCAGGAAAACGAGATTCACTACGAGGAAGAGAAAACCTTCAGCCGAAGGTGCAGGGACTATCTGACAATCACGGCGGCCGCGGCGATTTATGCCGTTGCCGTCAGTCTGTTTCTGGATCCCAATTCCCTGGCCCCGGGGGGCGTCACGGGCATTGCCATCATACTGAACCGTTTCACCGGACTGGAGACCGGTACCTGGATGTTTGCCGTGAACATTCCCATCCTGATACTGGGGATGTGGAAATTCGGGTGGCGTTTTATCCTCTCCACCCTCTACTGCACCATGATGATGTCCGTGTTTACGAACCTGCTTTCCCCCCTGGGGGCGCTTACCGCGGATCCCCTGCTGGCTTCCCTGGCGGGGGGCTCCCTGATGGCGGTGAGCCTGGGGTTGGCGTTCAAGGCGGGGGCTACTTCCGGGGGGACGGATATCATCATCAAACTGCTGAGGCTGAGGCTTCCCCATCTGAAGACCGGACTGCTCTTCCTGATCACGGACGCTGTGATCGTGACGGCTTCTGCCTTTGTGTTTCAGAATATTGATACCGCTCTTTACGCGGGTCTGGTGGTATTTATCAATTCCATCCTTCTGGACATGGTTCTGTATGGAAGGGACGGGGCGAAGATGTTCTTCATCATCAGCGACTGCCACCAGGTGATCGTGAAGCGGCTTTTGGAGGAACTGGACATCAGCGCCACCTATATTTCAGGCCAGGGAGCCTACACCGGCGCGGCCAAGAAGGTCATCCTCTGCGTTGTGAAAAAACACCTTTCGCCCAAACTGGAAGAGATCGTCCGGCAGGAGGACCCCAGGGCCTTCACTATCATCACCAGCGCCACGGAGATTTACGGGGAGGGATATAAGAGTATTTTCAGTGAGAAGCTGTAGGGGATTCCGGGAAGAAGCCGTCGAATGGTTTTGCAATGGAATTGGCTGTTCGCCATAGAAAGAGAGGGGCAGGCATCATGGATCTAAATACATTGATGTCTATAGGATCGGCCTGTCCGGGAAGAGGTAGAAAGGCAATGGCATACAGAATTTTGATAGTGGACGATGAAAAAATGATAACGGAACTTCTCACCGACCACCTGCAGGACTGCGGCTATGAAACCCTGGCGGCAAACAGTGCCGGTGAGGCGGTTTCCCTTCTGCAGAAACAGCCGGACCTGATCATCCTGGACATCAATATGCCCGGAATGGACGGACTGGAGCTGTGCAGGAGCATAAGGGAGCATATCGTCTGCCCTATCCTGTTCCTCACCGCCAGGGTCACGGAGCAGGACAAGGTCAACGGGCTCCAGTACGGCGGCGACGACTACATTACCAAACCCTTCAGCCTGAACGAGCTGTCCGCCCGGGTGGCTGCCCATCTGCGCCGGGACGCCAGAAGTCGGAACAGGCCTTCGGTTCTCACTTCCCACGGACTGATCGTCAATCTGTCGGAACGCACCGTCTCCTTCCAGGGCGTTGAAATCCCCTTCTCCAAAAGGGAATTTGACCTCATCGAATTCCTGGTGACGAACCCGGGCCAGGTATTTGACAGGGAGCGCATTTACGAGGCGGTATGGGGATATGACGCAGAAGGCGACAACAATGTAATTAAAGAATATGTGAGGAAGATCCGGGCAAAACTGCGGGAAGCCACAGGGCAGGATCACATCGAGACAGTCTGGGGGGTGGGGTATAAGTGGAACCGCTGAGAAAGAAAAGGTCACGTTCCGGAAATGTTTCGGAAGGCTCTGGAGTAAAACGGGGAAAAACTGCAGGCAGGGAGCTGTCCCTGCGCAGTTTTTTTATGCTGACGGTTTTTACTACATTCTGCGGAGTGGCGCTTCTCTCCGGCCTGGTGGTCGGGGGTTGTACCGCTTTCCGGCACTACCTTCTGCCGGATCCCAACGCCGCCTATCTTACGGTGGAGCAGGTGTTTTCCGACGGGTCAAGCGTCACGTCCTCCACCCTGGTTTCTTTTGGAGAAGAGACCAGACTTCCGATTCTTTCAAAAAGTGAGGAGGAAGGAGACGGTAAGGTTGAAATCCGGACCCAGTCCGGCCCGGGGGAACTGAAAAAGGAAGTACAGAGCCAGTCCGGCCCGGATTCCGAAAACGTGAGAGAGACCACATACGAAAGTGTAACAGATTCCACCTATTCCGTCCAGAAACTGGAGCGGGGATTCGACACCCTGACTCCAAAGCGGAAACTGGCCTACCGGCTCTGCGGCATCGCCATGGTGGTCCTTCCTGCTCTTTTCTCCATCGGGGGAATCCTGGCATGCGGGTTCTATTTCTACCGCAAGCGCCTTTTGGTCCCCCTGGAACTCCTGTCCCAGGCCACGGAGCAGATCGCGGCGCAGAATCTGGATTTTTCCATCACCTATGACTGCGGGGATGAAATGGGGGCGTTGTGTCGGTCCTTTGAACTTATGCGCAGGGAACTGGCCCAGAATAACCGGTCCATGTGGAAGCTCCTGGAACAGCGCAGGCTGATGCAGGCATCCATCGCCCATGACCTGCGCAATCCCATCGCCATTATCCAGGGATACGCGGAATATTTGCAGATCAACCTTCCCGGCGGAAAACTTGACGGGAAAAAGGCCGGCCGTATTGTGGGCAACCTCTGCCTGGCCGCAAAACGCCTGGAACAGTACACGGAATCCGTGCGGAGGCTGAACCAGCTGGAAGATATGGAGATCAGCAGGGAGGAGGTTTCTGCCGCAGAGCTGTTTTCCGATATCAGGGAAGATTTGGAGGTGATGGCCTCCGGAACCGGCATCTGTCTGCGGGTGCGGGAGTCCGATCCGGAGTCCTGCATACAGAAGGCGGAGTCCTGCATGCAGGAGGCAGAGTCCCGCGTGCAGAAGGTGGAGTCCTGTACGCAGAAGCCGGGGTTTTGTGTACAGAAGGCGGACGATTCCGTACTAAGGGTGGATGTCAGCGTGCTTCATCGGATTCTGGAAAATGTCTGTGAGAATGCGCTCCGCTTTGCAGAAAGTGAGGTTACCGTGGACTTTTCCCTTAACGGTTCCACTCTGCGCATTCTGGTGGCGGATGACGGCTGTGGTTTCCCTGACCAGGCTCTATGGAAAAAACATAAAAATTTTCTTTCGGGCGGACAGGACGGCCACCTTGGGATGGGACTGGCCATTAGCCGGGTGCTTGCGGAAAAGCACGGAGGCAGCCTGGAATATGGAAACATTTCCACAGGCGGGGCCAGGGTGAAAATTTTTCTCGCTGTTTGACACTATTTTGACTTTTGGAGATTATGATCTCTTTATCGGATTCGGGCTGAAAGAACAGCAATATTACCGGATCAGGAAAAGGAGGTCATTTTTTATGAAAAAAAGGTGTTTTATTTCTCTTATTGCCGGGATTTCCCTTCTCCTGGGGGCCTGCGGGAAAACCGCCGGTTCCGGATTGGAAGATGTCCTGGGGGAAGATGGAGTGCGGAGCATTTCGGCCGGGGAGGAAAACGGCGGGATGGCAGGAAACGCCCGGGGAGAACAGGGTGACGGCCGGACGGCAGGGAACGCACAGGCAGAACAGAGCGGTTTTGCCGGGCAGAATGGCGGTTTGGAACTTCTGGCCGCCGCCGACGGTTACGGCTGTCATACACAGGATGGCTACTATTACCTCACCGAGGACATGGTAGAGCTGACCGACGGAAGTTACGGCTGTCATCTGATGTACGTGGATTTTGGATCCTGCCAGGAAGTCTATCTGTGCAGTAATGCGGGCTGTAGTCACAATTCCCCGGACTGCCAGGCAGTTTTTCTGTACGACGACTTTCCGTTTATGAGTACGCGGATATTCATCTATCAGGACTCTCTGTACATTCTGAGCAGGGATTTTGACGATGACGGCTCCATGCAGACGAATTTCATGGCGGAGGGGGATGATTTTGAAATGGAAACCAGTCCCTGCGTCCTCTACCGGGCCGGTCTGGACGGAAGCGGAAGGGAAAAGGTTTATGCCTTCGACCCCGCCCTGAGTCTGGAGGACTGTGTGATGGGCGACGGGAGAGGGCTTTACCTGGTGGCCAAGAAACTGACATCCGAAAGGGACGGCATGGACACTTACATCAGCTCCACGGAGCGCAGGCTCCTGTTTCTGGATCCTGTGGAAAAAAAGGAAAGTACGGTCTGTTCCCTGGATTTCGGGGATAACGTCTCCTGGAAGATCATAGGATGCACAGGGGACACTGTCCTTCTGTCCGGTATTGATTACGGAAGGGAGCTTTCCAGGGAGGAATACTTTGATGACGATGCCTATAAGGAACTGCACGAAAATTCGGAAGCGGTATATGCCACCCTTTCCCTGGGGGATATGGAAGAAGGGTATTCCATGGAACTTCATCCCCTGTACCGGATGAGCAACCGGGAAGAGAATTCCGCTCTGGCAGAAGGGACTCGGCTTTACGTCTCCTCCTCTGCGGACGGCTGTATCCGGTGGATCGACGTAAACACGGGGGAAGAACATCCGTTGGTGTCCCGGCCCGGCCAGTATTTTTATCTCTATGAGGCCATGGGAAATAAACTCTGCTGTAAGGATGGTTCCTGGGATAAGACCTTTTATTTTGTGGATACAGACACGGGGGAGGTGAGCCACAGCGGCCTTGTGAACAAAAATAACGGATGGAGCCTGGAATTCCGTGCAACTGTGGGTTCGGATGTCCTGGTAATCTACGATTACGAAGCCACGTACCTGGGGGAAGGCTCCTATAATATTACCAGATACCAGTACGGCCTGATTTCCCTGGAAGACCTGGTTGCGGGACGGGACAATTTCCGCCGTATAAACATGGTGGGGAAAGGAGTATGAGCATGTTGGAGCTTAGCAGGGTTACCAAATTCTATAAAGACAAACCGGCCCTGGACCAGGTAAGCCTGCGCCTGGAGCCGGGCATCTACGGCCTGCTCGGCCCCAACGGCGCGGGCAAGTCCACCATGATGAACCTGATCACGGGAAGCCTGAAGCCCACGGCAGGGCAGATTACCTGGGAGGGAACCGAGATCGGAGCCCTTGGCGCATCCTACAGAAGCCTTCTTGGGTATGCGCCCCAGCAGCAGGGGCTGTATGACAATTTCACGGGGATCCGCTTCCTGTCCTACATGGCGGCCCTGAAGGGAATCCCCAGGGGGAAACAGTCCGGCGAGATAGAGCGGGTTCTGGATTTTGTCAATCTGACGAATGTGAAGAAACGTTTTATCCGTACCTACTCAGGAGGCATGAAACAGCGGCTCCTTATCGCCCAGGCCATGCTGGGGGCTCCGAGGCTGATGGTGTTGGACGAGCCTACCGCGGGTCTGGATCCCAAGGAGAGGGTGCGCATCCGGGAACGGATCCGGGCCCTCTCCGGCCAGAGGATCATCCTGGTGTCCACCCATGTGGTTTCAGATATCGAACCTATTGCGAAGGAAATTATTCTGCTGAAATCCGGAAGGGTGGTGGACCGGAATTCAGTGGAGGGACTCTGCGGCAGATACGGTGTGTCCGGGGGGCTGGAGGAAGTGTATCTGCAGGTTTTCGGGGAGGAGGAAGAGCATGATCCGGCTGACAGGCTTTGAACTGGGAAAAATATGGGGCAGAAGGAGCTTTCTGGTATCCCTCCTTGTGCTGTTGTCACTGAATCTTTTTTTGGCATGGTTCTCCGGCCTGCCGGACGAAAGCTCGTACAGCCTCTCTTCCTATAGGGCCTTCCAGGAGGAAATAGAGGGGATGACGGAAGCGGAAAAGGCATCCCTGGTCACCGGAATGAAAGAAACCATGGAGGGTGTCTGTTTGGTGCAGGAAGTCCTCATGGTGCGCAGGGGCGGGGGAGAGATGGGAGAGGAACTGGCCAGACAGACCATGGAATCCAGGCCCGGCGTCTTTGAACAGTATTACGGCCTGTACCAAAGCGGGGGATACCTGAAACTGACGGATTCCTTCGAGAGGGAGGAAAGGCTGACGGAAGAGCTGTTCGGACAGTGGCAGAAGGTGGCGGGATATAGTGATTACCTGGAGTCCGTCCGGGAGACCCGGTCCACCCTTGGCAGTATCTCCGTTTTCGGCGGAGGGAAGAAAGACAGTTTTTCGTCCAGAAACATCCGGAAAAGCGTGTCTGACTATGCGGGGCTTACAGCCGAAGGAATATCCTGGATGCCGGATCTGGCGGTGGTCCGTTCCCTGGAGAATTCCTGGACGGATCTGTTTCTGCTTCTTTCTGTATTCCTCTTTTCAGGATACCTGATCCTGGAGGAAAAGGGGAAAGGGCTGTTTTTCATCACCAGGGGAACAAAACACGGCATTGTGCGCTCCATCCTCTGCAAATTGACGGCGCTTTTGATCCATTGTATGGTTATGGCTTTTCTGCTGTATGGCGCAAACTTTGCCTTCTTCGGATCCGCTGCCGGACTGGGGGATCTGGACGCTCCCCTGCAGTCCCTGGCCTCCTGCACGGAGAGCAGTCTGCGGATCAGCATTCTGCAGTATATCCTGCTGTCCATTATTACCAGGGGGCTTGTAATGTTTGGGTTCGGAAGCCTGCTGACGGCCTTCTGCATACGGGCGGAACATTTGTATGCCCCCTATGCCGGGGGAATCCTTCTGTGGGGCGTCAGTTTCCTGCTTTATACCGCCGTTCCTGCCGCCTCCAGGGGAAGTATCTTCAAATATCTGAACCTGGCGGGACTTATGCGGACGGAACTGCTCTACGGGGCTTATCTGAACTTTGATCTGTTGGGGTATCCCGTCTCCCGGACAGCCTCTTCCTGGATGTTTTTCCTGCTCCTTATGGCGGCAGGTGTGGGGGGGAGCGTGTTCCTCTTTGCAAGGGGGACCCATCTGGGGCTGAAAGACGGGCGGAACCGGAGCCTGTTTTCCTTCCGTCCCCATGCCTGCCTGCTCCGCCACGAGGCCTACAGGATCCTGGTCGCAGGCCATGCCCTTCTGCCTTTGATCCTTTTTGCCGGCTTCACGGGGTTCCGCGCATGGAACCATTCCTATAACCCTTCTGTGGGGGAGCAGTACTATCAGGACATTATGTGCCGTCTGGAAGGGGAACTGACGGAAGAGAAGGAAAGACTGATCCTCTCAGAACAGGCCAGGTACCAGGAGGCTTTTGACCAGATCGCCTTGATTGACGAAAGGGCCGCCGCCGGGGAGATCGGGGAGACTGCCGCCGAAAACCTGAAATCCCGGTGGTACGCCGTGACGGCTTTTTATCCCTTCTTTTCCAGGGCGCTGCAGCAGTATGAAAGAATAAGGGAAACTGGGGGCTGTTTTGTCTATGACACGGGTTACCTTTATCTATTGGGAAGGCGCGCCGATGTCTTCCGCATTGATCTGTTGCTGCTTTCCCTGGGGGTGGTGTTGGCATTTGGCAATATAACCGCAATGGAAGAGCGCACTGCATCCTGGAACCTGCTGGGGACCACCCTGGGAGGAAAAAAGGCGCTCCTGGGCAACAGAGTCTGCCTCTGTATGGCCGGCGGGGCAGCGCTTGCCCTGGTTCCTTTTATTGCCAGAGCGGCGGCAGTGGGCAGGGTCTTTCATCTGGGAGGCTTTGCATTTTCCATACAAGATATCCCCTGCTGCGGCAATGTGCCCGTTTCCATGCCTATATGGTGCTTTCTTGGTCTGATGGTTCTCTCCCAGGCCCTGACGCTGGCCCTGGCCGCCCTGGCGGTGGCGCTGATTTCCCTATGGCAGAAAAATACGGTCCGTACCTGTTTTGCGGCAGTACTGCTTCTGGTGGTTCCGCCTTTACTGGACATGATGGGATTTTCCTTCGCCGGGAAATTCTCCCTCTATCCCCTGTATGCCTGGACGGCGATGCTGTAGAACTGGGAAGAATCTGTTTGCAGGCAGGAAAGCATTCATATCTGCCTTGGAGTAACAGTTGAGCCTAAGCTGAACATAGGCTGGAAAAAACTGCGTAAACATGCTAAAATAATGAAGGATAGCAGATTGGAGAGACAGGAGTGCGTTAAGGCTTCTTTACGGAGAAGGAGAAGGCGGAGGCGTTGGAAATGGTGAGGAACGCGCTCTTTTCTCCGCTGTTGGCGCAGCTGTGCCGGAAAAGCGGCGCCCCGGGGGGCAGCGGAGCAGCTGATCCGGGAGTTGGCTGTTCGGATTGTGGAAGACAAGGGGTATTTTGCGCTCCATGCGGACGAGGACTCCTACCGGCTCTACGACATCCAGTTCTGGCTTTATGTGAATGCAAATCCCGGCGTGGAGGAACAGGCATATCTGAAAGAATATCCCAATATGCTTACCTTTGGCGAGGGGGTTTCAACAGAGAGAAGGATAAAAAACCGAAATCAGAGGTCATTAAAAAAGTGCATACAATCAGTATTTCTCGAAGATCTGCTTTTATTGGGATATTTTTATTATCCATCATGTGCTGGATAAGGTCTTGTGGGACTGGTGGAAGCTGCACCAATCCCGGATGACAGAGGAAATGTCTCCTTTTTACATTGGCTGTTCCCTGCAAAAAAATTGGATGAAATGCGGAAAGTCCGCCAGAGAATGGAGAAACGGCTTCATACAAAGCTCCTATCTCCCATCCGGGATATTTACCGCCACATGGCAGACCTGTTAGTCACCAGTAAAGACGGCCGCAGGGAGCGGTTCGATTTTTGCCTGAATAGAGGACAGGTACCTGGCACAGCTGATGCCAAAGGGACGGTATATTCAGTGCAGATTGGACACACATTTTCTACTGCGATGAATCTTGATGATAATACGGATGTTTTTACATACACAAACATTAGTTTGACAAGAAAAAATACTTGACACCTCCTGATTTCTGTAGTAAGATACATAGGGTTAAAAAAGTTATGGACAGAATTTATGAACAGACAATGCTTTTTGATTTTTACGGGGAACTTTTGACAGAGCACCAGCGCAGCGTCTACAGGGATGCAGTGTATGAGGATCTGTCTCTGGGAGAGATAGCCCAGGAGCGGGGGATCAGCAGGCAGGGCGTGCATGACCTGATCAGGCGGTGTGACCGTATCCTGCAGGATTATGAAAGCAAGCTTCATCTTGTGGAACGTTTTGACAGGGCCCGCAGGAGGGTGGCCGAAATCGAGGGGCTGACCTATGCGGTGGACAGGGAGGGCGACATCTCAGACATGCAGGCAAAGCTTGGGGAGATCAGGGAGTTGGCCAGAGGGCTTCTGGAGGAACTGTGATATTGCTCCCATGACACTGCCGCATGCCGGGGCAGCCTATGGGAACCGTGATAAGGAGTGACAGGTGGCATTTGAAAGTTTAACAGACAAACTGCAGAACGTATTCAAAAATTTAAGAAGCAAGGGCCGCTTGACCGAGAACGACGTGAAAGCTGCCATGAAGGAAGTGCGGATGGCCCTGCTTGAGGCCGACGTGAACTTCCGGGTGGTAAAGCAGTTCGTCAAGGCAGTGGAGGAGCGCGCCATCGGCCAGGATGTGATGAACGGCCTGAATCCCGGCCAGATGGTGATAAAGATCGTAAACGAAGAGATGATCCGCCTTATGGGCAGCGAGACCACGGAGATCGCCATGCAGCCCGGCAAGTCCATCACCGTGATCATGATGGCAGGTCTCCAGGGCGCCGGCAAGACCACGGCCACGGCCAAGATCGCCGGAAAGCTGAAGCAGAAAGGCAAGAAATCTCTGCTTGTGGCGTGCGATATCTACAGGCCTGCCGCCATAGAGCAGCTGCAGATCAACGGCAGGAAGCAGGAAGTGGATGTATTTTCCATGGGGACGGACCACCGGCCCCCCGAGATCGCCGCGGAAGCCATCCGCCATGCGGAGAAGAACGGCCATAATGTAGTAATCCTGGATACGGCGGGCCGTCTGCATATAGACGAAGAGATGATGGAGGAGCTGCAGGAGATCAAGAGCTCGGTTTCCGTCCATCAGACCCTGTTGGTGGTGGATGCCATGACCGGCCAGGATGCCGTGAACGTGGCAAAGGAATTTGACGAGAAAGTCGGCATCGACGGGGTTGTGCTGTCCAAGATGGACGGTGACACCAGGGGCGGCGCCGCCCTGTCCGTAAAGGCAGTCACAGGGAAGCCCATTCTGTATGTGAGCATGGGTGAAAAACTCTCCGACCTGGAGCAGTTTTATCCGGACCGTATGGCCAACCGAATCCTGGGGATGGGGGATGTACTCTCTCTGATCGAGAAGGCCCAGGAGAGCATCGACCTGGATGAGGACAAAGGCCGGGAGATGGCGGGCCGCATGAAGAAGGGAAAGTTCGATTTCGAGGACTACCTGGAGAGCATGAAGCAGATGCGGAACATGGGCGGTCTGGCCAGTATCCTGAGCATGCTTCCGGGAATGGGCATTAAGGGAAGCGACCTTGATTCCCTTATCGACGAGAAGCAGCTGAAGCAGATGGAGGCCATCGTCCTCTCCATGACAACGGAAGAGAGGCGCAACCCGAAACTGTTGAATCCCAGGAGGAAACACCGCATTGCCAGAGGCGCCGGGGTGGACATCGCCCTTGTAAACCGCTTTATCAAGCAGTTCGAACAGAGCCAGAAGATGATGAAGCAGTTCGGCGGCGGTAAAAAGGGCCGGGGCAGGTTCGGCGGTTTCCCCGGAATGGGCGGCGGCAGGTTTCCTTTCTGACAGGCCCTTACAGTTAAGGTGAACAGGGAAAATCCCTTTTCGGTATGAACAGGGAGAACCTATTCATAGATAAAAAATAAGATTATACAAGCCCGATGCGGCGGAAAGAGGTAAAAAGAAATGGCAGTAAAGATCAGATTGAGAAGAATGGGACAGAAGAAGGCTCCTTTTTATAGAATCATTGTAGCTGATTCCCGTTCCCCCAGAGATGGCAGATTTATTGAAGAGATCGGCACCTATGATCCCAGCACTGATCCCAGCACCTTCAAGATCAATGAGGAGTTGGCAAAGAAATGGCTTGCAAACGGCGCCCAGCCCACAGAAGTGGTAGGCAAACTTTTCAAGGCGGCAGGAATCGAAAAATAAATTCTAATCCTTGGGAGGTGATTTATAATGGAAGAAAATCATTCCAGAGAGTTGGTGGAAGTAATTGCAAAGTCGCTTGTGGACAACCCGGACGAGGTAAACGTTACGGAGAAGACAGAGGGAAGGAACACGGTTCTGGAGCTTCACGTGGCATCTGCCGACATGGGTAAGGTGATCGGAAAGCAGGGCCGGATCGCAAAGGCGATTCGCTCTGTTGTAAAAGCGGCGGCATCCAGGGATAAGAAGAACGTGGATGTGGAAATAATGGGATAAAGCCGGCTGTGCGGCACCGCAGGGCCGGTTTTCGGGAAATTTACAGGAACGGACGGGGAGGAATGCGCGGAAACGCTTCTTTCCCGTCCTCACTTATCCGGATGCGTCAAAGTAATCTGAAGGATTACTTAGGATTTCGTGCAGGAGAGCATGAAACGCCTGCGGTTGCCGCAGAGTCCGGTTTGAAGATTTTCACAGAAATGCCAAAGCGGGGGCTGCCAGGGCAACGGGAGAGGACATATGGAACAATTTTTTCAGGTGGGCATCATCACTTCCGCCCACGGAGTCCGCGGGGAGGTAAAGGTGTATCCCACCACGGACGATGTCAGACGGTTCAGGCGTCTGAAGAAGGTGATCCTGCGCACACCTGCTGAAATGCAGGAGCGGGAGGCGGAAAAAGGAACGCTCCCGGCAGGACCGGAAGCAGAAGGGGGACCCTCTGCCGCGCAGCCGCCTGCGGAGAGAATCCTGGACATAGAGGGAGTCAAATTTTTCAAGCAGTTTGCCATCCTGAAGTTCAGGGGCGTGGACCGGATGGAGGATGCGGAAAAGTACCGGAAATGCTCCCTGTTGGTGCCCAGGAGCGAGGCGGTACGCCTGGCCAGGGACGAATATTTTATCGCGGACCTGATCGGACTTGCCGTAAGGGATGAGGACGGCAGGGAGATAGGCACATTAAACGATGTCATTGAAACCGGCGCCAACGACGTGTATGTCATAAAACTCAAGGACGGAAGGGAGCTTCTGCTTCCCGCCATCAGGCAGTGCGTGCTTGAGGTGGATGTGGAAGAGGGCTTTGTCAGAGTACACATACTGGAAGGACTGATGGATTAACGTGATGGACACAGCCGTATTTCATGTATTGACCCTGTTTCCGGAGATGGTGCTGCAGGGCCTGAGGCCGGGCGTGATCGGCAGGGCCTGGGAGAAAGGGATTATCACCCTGGATGCGGTGGACATCCGGGATTATACTTTGGACAGGCACCGGAAAGTGGACGACTATCCCTACGGAGGCGGAGCCGGTATGCTGATGCAGGCCCAGCCTGTTTATGATGCCCACAGGGCGGTCACAGGCGGCAGAACTGTACGAACCGTCTACGTGACGCCCCAGGGGATTCCTTTTACCCAGAAAATCGCAAGGGAACTGGCCTCTGAAAAAGAGCTTGTCTTTCTGTGCGGCCATTATGAAGGTATTGATGAGCGGGTACTGGAGGAAATAGCCACTGATTTCATTTCCATCGGGGACTATGTGCTCACAGGCGGGGAGCTTGCGGCCATGGTTATGATAGACGCCATTGCAAGGCTGATTCCCGGAGTGTTGGGCAACGACTCCTCGGCGGAGGAGGAAAGTTTTTACAATGACCTGTTGGAATATCCCCAGTATTCCAGGCCGGAGGAATGGCACGGGATGAAAGTGCCTGGCGTCCTGCTGTCCGGTGACCACGCAAAGGTGACGCAGTGGCGTCTGGAGCAGGCGAGACGGCGTACCGCGGCCAGGAGGCCTGACCTGTATGAAAAATACCAGGCTAAGCAGCTGTTGGTGAAAGCGCTCTCCAGGCAGAAGCGGAATCACATCCATATGATGGAGAGCCTCTCCAGGGGATGGGGCGAGATTCTGTATTCCGATATACAGCCTGATGGGGTGAACGCGGCAGTATACGATCCGCGCTGCGGAATCTGTATGGCCACGGCCCGGGGGGAGGAATGGGCAGGCATGCTCTCGGAACAGATTCCCCGGGAGGCACGGCAGGTTCTGGTGTCGGATCCCGGACTGCGGCATCTTCTGGAGAACGGGCAGTACAAGGTACTGGGAGAATACAGCCAGGTACTGTACACCCGCAGGGAGACACTGCCCGTAAAGTATAAGGATATCCGCCCGCTATCCATGGAGTATTATACCCGGGTATGTTCCTGGCTTTGCGGGAAGGGGAGGAACACTGACGCAGGGGAAGCTTATATCCGGGAACGGATCACCGCAGGCGCTGTGTACGGGGCTTTCACAGGGGATGGGACTCTGGCCGGCATCATCGGCATGCATCAGGACGGAAGCCTGGGAATGCCATACGTGGAAAAGGAGTACCGGGGTCTGGGGATCGGGGCATCCCTGGAGTCCTATGCCGTAAACCGGATACTGGAAAAGGGTTGGACTCCCTACGGCCATGTGACAGTGGGAAACAGGTCCTGGGAAAAACTCCAGGAAAAACTGGGTTTCTACAGGGCGGAAAAAACTTTCTGGCGGATGGAAAAAATACTTGCAAATGAACCATGAGTATGATAAGATTTAAATGTTGTGAAAAAAGATGGTCCTCTGTTACCAGGAGACATCCCTGGCGGGCAATATTTCCCCGGGAGACGTACGGTATTAAGAACATCCATTTTATAAAGGAGGCTCATTATGAGTGACATTATCAGGGAAATTGAGGCAGCGCAGTTAAAGCAGGAAGTAGACCAGTTTAACGTGGGCGACACTGTGAAGGTTTACGGCCGGATCAAGGAAGGAAACCGCGAGAGAATCCAGGTGTTTGAGGGAATTGTCTTAAAGAGGCAGGGCGGAAGCAGCCGCGAGACATTTACCGTCAGGAAGACCTCCAACGGCATCGGCGTTGAGAAGACATGGCCTCTGCATTCTCCCAATGTGGAAAAGATCGAGGTAGTCAGAAGAGGTAAGGTAAGACGCGCTAAGCTCAACTATCTGAGAAGCCGTGTCGGTAAGAGGGCAAAGGTTAAGGAAGCCGTAAAATAAGCGGACAGGAGGGCAATTACTTGGGTAGTTGTCCTTTTTATGTTAAAAAAGGCAGTTTATGACGGCCGCCTGTTCCCGGTGAGGGGAGGGCTGTGGGCCAGCGGAGTGATATGGCGAAAAATAAGGGACTCAGTTTTTACAGGAGAAAGAAAAGAAAGATCAGTTCAGCCCATGTGAGGGAGGCTTTCAGTTGGATTTTCGGGATCGCGGCCGCCGTTTTTATCGCGGTGGTCCTGAACGTTTTCCTGGGGGTGACCACCAGTGTGGTGGGGGTGTCCATGGAACCCACGCTCTATAACGGCCAGCGCATTTATATCAATTCCTTTCTCTATCTGGTTTCCTCGCCGAAACAGGGGGACGTGGTGGTGTTCCTGCCCAACGGAAACGAGAATGCCCACTATTATGTAAAACGTGTGGTGGCGGTTCCGGGGGACAGTGTATTGATCAGCGGCGGAATCCTGTATGTAAACGGGGAGGAGAGTCCCTGGGTCACGGAGAAGCTGGCAGACGCCGGGATAGCCGCCAATGAATTTACGGTGGCGGTGGGCGAATATTTCTGCATCGGAGATAATCCGGGCAACAGCGAGGACAGCCGCTCGCCCAACATAGGGCCGGTAAACGAAGCGGATATAATAGGAAAGGTATGGTTCCGTGCCTCCTGTGAGGAACTGGGCATGGGATTTGTAAAATAGAGATGAATTATCAATGGTATCCCGGCCACATGACAAAGGCCAGGCGCATGATGCAGGAAAACGTAAAACTCGTCGATCTGATCCTGGAGCTTGCGGATGCCAGGATTCCGGTTTCCAGCCGGAATCCCGACATTGACGAACTGGGAAAAGGTAAATCACGGATCGTGCTTCTGAATAAATCCGATCTGGCAGACCCCCTGTACAACAGACAGTGGACCGCCTGGTTAGAGGAGGCAGGCATCCATATCCTGGAGGTAAACTCTAAAACCGGCGCGGGTGTCAAGTCAATAAATGCCCTGGTGCAGAAGGCCTGTGCCGAAAAGATTGAGCGGGACCGGAAAAGGGGAATCCAGAACCGTCCTGTCAGGGCTATGGTTGTGGGGATTCCCAACGTGGGAAAATCCACTTTCATTAACTCCTTTGCGGGAAGAGCCTGTACCAGGACGGGCAATAAACCGGGCGTCACGAAGGGAAAACAGTGGATCCGTCTGAATAATAAGCTGGAGCTGCTGGATACGCCGGGTATTCTGTGGCCCAGGTTTGAGGACAGGCAGGTGGGTATGCATCTGGCCTTCATCGGTTCCATAAATGATGACATCCTTCAGGTGGAGGAACTGGCCCTGGATCTGCTGGACAGTCTCAGGAGCCGTTATCCGGATGCGGTGACTGAGCGGTACGGCATTACCTGGACGGAGGAAAATGCCGCCATGTTGGAAGACATAGCAGAAAGCAGGAAATGTTTTTTGAAAGGCCAGGTTCCGGATCTGAAAAAAGCAGCTTCCATCCTGGTGGACGATTTCAGGAACGGCCGTCTGGGCAGGATCACCCTGGAAACACCGCCGTCTGCCGGATTCCGGGGACAGGTTAACTACAATAGTCAGGAGGATAAGCAATGAATAAGGTAATGAAAGAGATGATTAGCACTCTGGCATACCTGCTGGGCGTTCTTTGCCTGACATGGCTGGTAATTACATTCGTAGGCCAGAGGACGGAGGTGGACGGCTCCTCCATGGAACCCATGCTGTCCGACGAGGACAATCTGATCGTTGACAAGATATCATACCGCTTCAGGGATCCCCAGAGATACGACATTATTGTCTTTCCCTTTAAATACAAGGAAAATACTTATTACATTAAGCGGATCATTGGCCTGCCCGGAGAGACCGTACAGATCGACGAGAAGGGCGTCATCTACATAAACGGGGAAGTGCTTCCGGAAAATTACGGAAGGGAGATCATCCGCCCCGACACAGTGGGGATCGCCATAAATCCCATTACGCTGGGGGAAGACGAGTATTTTGTCATGGGTGACAACCGCAACAGCAGTATGGACAGCCGCACTGAAATTGTGGGAAACATCAAACGGAAGGATATTATCGGCCGGGCCTGGGTGCGCATATGGCCGCTGAACAAGATCGGTGTTCTGAAACACCAGTAACAGGCCTTGAAACAAGGAGACGGGACATGAAAAGTACCATGGAGATAAAGGCGGTTTTTCAGGCAGCAACGACGGAGGAGCTGCCTGAATTTATAACTGCTTATGCACAGGACGGGCGGGCAGGGGTACAGAAGCTCGTACAGGCGGCATCAAGGCGGTTGGAAGCCCTGGAGAAGGAATATGACAGGATCGAGAATCTGCGTGCCTATGAAAAGGAATACGCAGGCTATAACTTTATCTGCGGGGTGGATGAGGCGGGAAGGGGGCCTCTTGCGGGCCCGGTGGTGGCCGGCGCCGTGATTCTTCCAAAGGACAGCCGCATTTTGTATATAAATGATTCCAAGCAACTCTCCGAAAAAAAGAGAGAGGAGCTTTATGATGTGATCACCAGGGAAGCCCTGTGCTGGGCAGTGGGATACGCTTCCCCGGAACGGATTGACCGGATCAATATTCTCCAGGCAACCTATGAGGCCATGCGGGAAGCTGTTGGAAACCTGCATCCGGAGCCGGATATCCTGCTGAACGACGCAGTGACCATTCCCGGAATATCCATCCCCCAGGTACCCATTATAAAGGGGGATGCCAAAAGCATCTCCATCGGGGCGGCCAGCATCCTGGCCAAGGTGACCAGGGACAGAATGATGCAAAAGTACGATGAGATTTATCCGGAATACGGCTTTTCCGGAAATAAGGGCTATGGCAGCCAGGGACACATGGAGGCCCTGCGCAGGTACGGTCCCACCCCCATACACAGAAAGAGCTTTCTCAAAAATATCGTCATGTCTTAGGGCCGCCGTGATCCTGGACGGCAGTCCGAGGGCAGAAAGGAGTTCATAGAATGAAACTGTCACAGCTGTTTTCCGGGGAAGTCCGCCCAGACCATACGGCACAGCCTGCACAGCCCACTCCTGCACAGGCGGAGCAGGCAGCCAGGCAGATCCGTTCCCTGGTTCCGGGGCAGACTATCAGCGGCGAGATTGTCTCCAGAAACGGCAGCGAGGTACAGATCAGGGTTTCCGACGAAATTCTGCTCACTGCCAGGGTTGACCGCAATATGAACATTGAAGTGGGCAAAAACATGACCTTTGAGGTCAAAAACAACGGAAGCACCCTGACCCTGAGTCCGCTGTTTACCAATGTCTCTGCGGACGTAAATGTACTGAAGGCGCTGGACATGGCAGGACTGCCGGTGAACAGTGTCTCCGTGGAAATGACAGAGCAGCTCATGGCGGCGGGCATGTCCGTGAACAGGAGCAGCCTTCAGCAGATATTCAGGGAGATAAATGCCTTCCCCCAGGGGGAAATATCCGATATCATCAGTCTTCACAGGCTCCAGATTCCGGTGAATCAGGCCAGCCTGGATCAGATGGTTTCCTACAGGAACCTGAACCATCAGCTGACGGAAGGGATGAATGCCGTCCTGGAAGCCCTGCCGGAAACTTATGATGCCATGGCGGCAGAGGGAGATATACCGGGGGCCGTGAGGCTGTTCCAGGAGGTGCTGCGGCTGGCTGGCGAGGAGGCGTCTGTCCCGGGGAGTGTTTCCGCAGCGGAAGGGGAAATCCTTTCCGACATTCCTTTCGGGGATGCGGGGCAGCCGGGGGAAACGACAGGGGAACCGGGGGCCGTGCAGGGGGAAAGGTTGGGGGAGAACCGGATGCCGGGACAGCCGGAGGCTGATATGCCAGCTTCGGATTCGGAAATTCTCCGGGCGGTTTTCCGGGACATGGAGACAGGATTCCTTCCGGGAAGAACATCCCCCGGGGAAGGAAAACTTCCGGAGATTCCGACAGGAACCGAACCTGGAAGGGCGGAAAGCGCCGGCTCGGGGATTGTGGAAACTTTTTTCGGTGAAAACGCTGCCAGCTCATCCATTCCGGAAGCCCTCCGGGCCGCTGTGGGCGGGGACGCCCTTGAACTGCTTGCCGGTGTGGGACTGCCCGAAGGGGAAACTTCCGCCCTGCGGGCCCAAATTCTCCAATTTGTCCGAGGGGAAGCGGATGCCCCGGCTTTCATTTCCGTTCTGGGTACTCTTGCGGAGGGGGCAAAGTTCAACCCGGAATCCATGAAAAATCTGGAAAAAATGTTTTCCGGAACGAAATTCCGTACTTTTTTATCTGCCCAGTTGAAAAACAGCTGGATGCTGCGGCCGGAAGAAGTGGGCTCCCCGGGAAAGGTGGAGGAAATGTACAACAGGCTGGACCGCCAGCTGAGAGCCCTTGGGCAGGCCCTGGAAAACGCCGGGCAGACCGGAGGCGCCGCCCACCGTGCCGTAGCCTCCATGACACAGAACATCGATTTTCTGCAGCAGGTTAACCAGCTGTACACTTATGTGCAGCTTCCGCTGCGCATGCAGCAGGGGGATACCCACGGGGATCTTTATGTCTATGCCAACAGGAAGAGGGCCGTCAGCCAGGACGGCAGCGTAAGCGCCCTTCTCCACCTGGATATGGAACATCTGGGGCCGGTGGATGTGTATGTAGCCCTGAAGAGCAGCAGGGTGAGCACTAAATTTTATCTCCGGGACGACGCCATGATCGAATTCATGGCGGCCCATATGGATGTACTGACAAGCCGTCTCCAGAAAAGGGGATATGAATGCAGTTTTTCCATGGTGCGTAGGGAGGAAAGCGGGGGACAGGCCACGGAGGGCGGTCTGCAGCCTGTCCTGGGACAGGAGAGCGGCATGCTGCTGTCCCATTACTCCTTTGACGTGCGCACCTGACAGCGTGATTCCAGAAGTTGCGGAGGTGTACTCCTATGTATGAGAAAAAAGAAAAACGGGAAAAAGTAAAACAGGCTATTGCGCTGGAGTATGACCCTTCCGATGAGGCCCCGAAAGTCATTGCCACCGGCAAGGGAATCCTGGCGGAGAAAATCATCGAAAAGGCCAGGGAGAGCGACGTGCCGGTTCACAGGGATGACAAGTTGGCGGATACGCTGTCCAGGCTGGACATCGGCGACATGATTCCGCCGGAATTATATGAAGTGGTGGCGGAAATCCTGGTTTTTGTGGATTCCATGGACAAGATACGAAGCAAGATCAAGAGGTAGGCGGCATTTGAACAGGAGAAGGACGGGCGCTGCCCATGAGAAGCAGGCGGCGGATTACCTTACGGCGGAGGGAATGAAAATCCTGGCGGCCAATTTCCGCAGCAGACAGGGCGAGATCGACCTTATAGGCGAACATGAGGGTTACCTTGTGTTTGTGGAGGTGAAATACAGGAGTTCCTCCCGGACAGGGTATGCCCTGGAGGCGGTGGACCGCCGCAAGCAGCTCAGAATCTGCCGGGCCGCGGATTATTACAGATACCTTCACGGAGTGGGGGAGGACAGGGCTGTCCGCTATGACGTGGTGGGGATCCAGGGCGGGGAAATCAGGTGGATCAGGAATGCATTTCCACATATTTCCGGAAAGTATTTCTGAGCGGGAGAGATTATCGGTTTAGTTTCAGGTCATTTTCAGATCAGGAAAGGGATGGTTTGCGGTATGTTTCCTATTATACGGAACGGACAGGACAGGAGTGTACTCTGTCAGCACAGGGTGGAAAACGAAGACGGCACCGGTCTGGAATATCTGACCTTTCCCCTGCTGGACAGTACCGGTATGGTAAGGCACTTGTTCAGCACCCGGTTGGGCGGAACCAGCAGGGGGGAATTTGCCTCCATGAACCTGGGCTTTACCAGGGGGGACAGGGAGGAGGATGTCCTGGCCAATTATAAAAGGATCGCCGCCGTCCTGGGATGCAGTCTGGAGGATATGACGGTATCCCATCAGACCCATACCGTCAATATACGCAGAATCACCCGGGAAGACAGGGGAAAGGGGATCACCCGCCCCAGGGATTATGAAAATGTGGACGGGATGGTCACCGACGAGCCCGGCATTGTCCTTGTTACCTATTATGCGGACTGTGTCCCCCTTTACTTTGTGGATCCGGTGCACCGGGCCGTGGGACTGGCCCATTCAGGCTGGCGCGGCACCCTGGGCAGGATGGGGGAGCGCATGGTACGCGCAATGGGCGAGGCTTACGGCAGCAGGCCGGAGGAAATGTATGCGGCCATCGCTCCTTCCATCTGCAGGGACTGCTATGAAGTCAGCGAGGATGTGGCTGTACCTTTTCTGGATATGCTGGGGAAGGATGTGGCGGTTCCGGGAAAAGCCCCGGGCAAATACCAGCTGGATTTATGGATTGCAAATAAAATGATTCTGAAACAGGCCGGGATTCCCGAAGACCATATAGCCGTCACGGATATCTGTACCTGCCACAACAGCCGCTACCTTTTTTCCCACAGGGCCAGCGGCGGCAGACGGGGAAATCTGGGAGCATTCCTGATGCTGGAGCCGTACCCCCGGGAAAATTAAGAAAAATTTCAGGATTTTTATCTCCTGCCTTAAAAAAACTGTGTTTTCATAGATACAGGATATTTATGGAAAAAAGCAGGAAATACCTGGAAGAAATGGAGTGGACAAGATGGCGAATATACTTGTATGTGATGACGATAAGGAGATCGTAGAGGCAATTGAAATCTACCTGAATCAGGACGGTTACCGGATTTTTAAGGCATATGACGGCGAACAGGCCATTGAGATTATGAAGAAAGAGGAAATCCACCTGTTGGTCATTGACATTATGATGCCGAAGCTGGACGGTATCCGTGCCACCCTTAAAATACGGGAATACAGCAGTATTCCCATCATTATGCTGTCCGCAAAATCAGAGGATACGGATAAAATCCTGGGGCTGAACATGGGTGCTGACGACTACATCACAAAACCCTTCAATCCTTTGGAGCTGGCGGCAAGGGTGAAGTCCAACCTCCGGCGCTATACTTCCCTTGGCAGCCTGAACCCGGAGAGCAAGTCCCTGTTCCAGGTGGGCGGACTGGTGATAAACGACGAAACCAAGCAGGTTACCGTGGACGGGGAGCCTGTGAAAATGACCCCCATAGAATACAACATTCTTCTGCTTCTGGTCAAAAACCAGGGCAGGGTTTTTTCCATCGACCAGATTTACGAGAGCATCTGGAACGAGGATGCCATCGGTGCGGACAATACGGTTGCAGTTCATATCCGCCATATCCGGGAAAAAATAGAGATCAACCCCAGGGAACCCAGGTACCTGAAGGTGGTCTGGGGCGTGGGCTACAAGATTGACAGACAGTAGGGCAGGGGTATGAGAAAAGCAATGTTTAAAAGGGCCGGCCTGTGCCTGCTCCAACATATCCTGGCAATGGGAATCATGCTTGCGGCGGCCGGGCTGCTGCTGAACTCCCATGTGGCGGTAAATTCCATAGACGGCATTCAGATTTATAAAATTTTTCCCGTTGACATGGGAGTGGAATTTGAGGAATCGGAAATTTACCACGATCTGTTCCGCAATGCCGTTTCGGACATTATCAGGCTTGCAGCCATCAAACGCCAGCTGGAGACTGACGGCGTCTTCGACCCTTCAAAGGAGATCGACGTCACAGCCTATGCCAGGGAGCTCGGGACAGACCAGGGATGCGGGATTACCGTTTCTTATGAATTGGATAATCTGATCAAATGGGGAAAATACGGTGTGGAATACAATAACCGTTTTTTGAGCATGTCTGATTTTGTCCAGTATTTCGGTTACTGTCTTTATCCGGAGAATTTTATGCTGGACGAATACGGGCAGCTGGTCTTTGACGATTTTCACCATGTGGGGGATGGCAGCATTCCGGTGGAGGGGAGCGACCCGTTGGAAACAGACTATTCCGACATAGGTAAGACAGCGGAAGAAGTGGCTGCAGTGGCCGAAAGACTGGAGAAATGCACGGAGGACCAGCTGGAGGATCTCGTCTTTTCCCATATTATGGCAAAACAACTGAGCAAAATCGATATATCCAGGGAGGATGACGGAAGCATTATCGTGTATGTCCCCATGCTGAACTGCCGGTATGCCACAGCGGACGGGGAGAAACAACTTACAGGCTGTGCCGACAACTGGGTGGATTATATGCGGCTTCAGGAAAATACCGCATCAGTAATAAATGATATTTCGGATAACTATCAGCGGTATCAGCTGTGCAACGACGCCTATAACGAGAAGAACAGCAATGTGAAGTACATGGTGCGGATCATCACGGAGAAAGGCCCGGCTACCTTTACAAACCGTTCCGACCTGGCCGAAGTGGAGGACAATGTTGTCACAGAGGCATTCAATGAATACAGATGGTATCTGATCTACTATCCGGACAGCCTTGTTTTCATGGGGAACACAATCTTAAGCGAAGAGGAAATCGACCATTACATTAACACATATGGTTATGACCCTGATACCACTCACATCTGGCTCGGGGTGGATTCCGATTATAGCATTGCGGGGGATGCTTTCCAGGAGGCAAACGCGGTTTACCAGAGAATTGTACCCAATATGAACAAGTTCCTGGGGCTCATCCTTTTCCTGGGGACAGCCTGGGCGGGTATCGGAATCTATCTGACCCTTACTGCCGGCATGGCTGTCAGCGAAAAGGGAGAGCAGACATGGTATCTCAACCGCTTCGACCGGATCTGGACAGAGGCGGCCCTGGGGCTGACGGTGGCATTTCTCTATGGCGGGGTTCGGGGATACCGGGTCATTCGGGAAATCGTTGAAGCGGCGGGAACTGCCTCGGAAATACTGGGAATCCAGCTTACACAATTGTACAAGTACGGTCTCTTTGCCCTGTACGGCCTCTATCTCAGCGTGGGTTTCCAGCTGGTCTGGTACAGCCTGGTACGGCGCACCAGGGCCGGAAATCTGTGGAGGGACAGTTTTCTCCACTGTCTGTGCAGGGGATTTGAAAACGGTGTAAAGTTCATTTTCCGTCATAAGAACTCTGCGGTGAGCACGCTGATTCCTTACAATGCCTTTCTGTTTTCCAACCTGGCCGGAATCGTCACCGTGTATATTCTGAGGGATCAGGGGCTTTACCTTCTCCTGCTGTCCGCTGTGATGATAGCCATGGACAGCATAGTTGGCGTACTCCTCTTCAGGCGCAGTGCGGAACAAAATGAGATCGTGGAAGGCATACGGCGGATCCGGGACGGAGAGGTGGAATTTAAGCTGGATACAGCCGCGCTGCACGGTTCCAGCAGGGATCTGGCGGATGCCGTGAACAATATCGGGGAGGGAATCAGGAAAGCTGTGGACACCAGCATGAAGGACGAGCAGCTGAAGACGGATCTCATCACCAATGTATCCCATGATATCAAGACGCCCCTTACATCCATCATCAATTACGTGGATCTGCTGAAACGCCTGGCGATAACCCAGGAGCCTGCCAGGGAATACATTAAAATCCTGGATAACAAGACCCAGCGGCTGAAACAGCTCACCGATGACCTGGTGGAAGCCTCCAAGATTTCCTCCGGCAATATCGAGCTGGAACTGGAACAGCTGAACCTGACCGAACTGCTCAACCAGGGAATCGGGGAGTTCTCCGAGAAAATGGAGGAGTGCAGGCTTCAGGTGGTGTTTGAGAAGGAGGACCAGCCAGCCTGTATTTATGCGGACAGCCGCCGGATGTGGCGGGTGGTGGAAAACCTGTTCAACAATATCTGCAAATACGCCATGGAGGGCACCAGGATCTATATAGACATGGCAAGGCGGGACGGCAGGGTGGAAGTCTCCGTGAAAAATATTTCCAGACAGCAGATGAACATCCGTTCCGAGGAGCTGACGGAGCGTTTTATCCGGGGAGATTCCTCCCGCACTACCGAGGGAAGCGGCCTGGGACTGTATATTGCGAAAAGCCTGGTTCAGGTTCAGGGGGGGAATTTCGAGATCTTTCTGGACGGGGATCTGTTTAAAACCGTATTTTCCTTTTCGGAGTACATTCCTCCGGAAACCGTCCTGCCAAAAGGGGGAAGCCCGGAGGCTCCGTCTTCCGGCAGGGAGTGAGGGTTTAGTTTAATTCAAAGCCCACCCTATTATTGTAATCTTCCACAATGGCACGGATCCTTTCAGTGGTGGCGAGCACATTGGTGAGCGAGGCGTCATGGTTCATGAAGTTGATCAGGGAAGCGACAAATTTGCTCATATCGGCCTCGACAAAATAAGGTTTTGTATAGAGCTCCGGGGGCAGGTATGTCAGGTCCGTGGTGACGATCCTGTCAAAGTATCCCTTTTCATACGCTTCGTCAAAGGCCTCCAGTCCGTCGGTAAACAGGCCGAAGGTACAGCACAGGAACACGCGCCGGGCATTCATTTTCTTCAGCTGGCAGGCCGTATCCAGCATGCTCTGCCCCGAGGAGATGATATCATCGATGACAATGATATCCTTGCTGTCGATATTGTCCCCCAGAAACTCATGGGCGACGATGGGATTCCTGCCATTGACTATGGTGGAATAATCACGGCGTTTATAGAACATTCCCGTGTCCACGCCCAGGACGCTTGCAAAGTAGATCGCCCGGTCCAGGGCGCCCTCGTCGGGACTGATGACGATGAGGTGCTCTTTGTCTACAATCAGGTCATTTTCCGAATTCAGAAGAACCTTGATGAATTCATAGGGGGTGGTAAAGTTGTCAAACCCGTTCAGGGGAATGGCATTCTGTACTCTGGGGTCATGGGCGTCAAAGGTAATAAAATTGCTGATTCCCATATCCCGCAGCTCCCGGAGCGCATAGGCACAGTCCAGGGATTCCCTCCCGCTGCGCTTATGCTGCCGGCTCTCATAAAGGAAGGGCATGATCACGTTGATTCTGCGGGCTTTGCCGTTGCAGGCCATGATAACCCGCTTTAAATCCTGGTAATGGTCGTCCGGTGACATATGGTTCACAAATCCGTTCATGTTATAAGTGATGCTGTGATTGCAGATGTCCACCAGAAGGAACAGGTCTTTCCCCCGGACCGATTCGCGGAAGGCCGCTTTTCCCTCGCCGCTGCCAAAACGCGGGGTGTCCACCTCCAACAGATAGTTTTCTTCCGTGTATCCCCGGAAGGCAGGATCCTTTTTCAGTTTTTCATTGCTGAGGCTTTTACGGAACTGTACCAGATGATCGTTCACCCGCTGTCCCATGGCCCGGGCAGAGGGCAGCGCTACGATTTTTAAGGGGGCTACGGGCAGGGCTTTTTCAATCTCTTGTAAATTAGGCATGTTGTCCTCCGGTTGTATATGATACTGATCCTATTGTATAACCTGACACGGCAGCGCGTCAAGAAATAATTTCAGGAAAGGCAGGGTTATGAAAAACAGGAATATCCATACCATCCGGTCCGTGGAACCGGGAAGTATAGCGGAGGAATTGGAGATAGCGCCGGGAGACAGGCTGCTTTCCATAGATAACACGGAGATCGAGGACATTTTTGACTATCAGTTTCTGATACAGAATGATTATATTGAGGTTCTGGTGGAAAAAGAGGACGGCGAGCAGTGGCTTCTGGAGGTGGAAAAGGAGTCTGACGAGGACCTGGGCATCACCTTTGAGAACGGTCTCATGGACGAATACCGCAGCTGCAGGAACAGATGCATCTTCTGCTTCATCGACCAGATGCCGCCGGGGATGCGGGAAACCCTGTATTTCAAGGATGACGATTCCAGGCTTTCCTTCCTCCAGGGAAATTATGTGACGCTGACCAACATGTCGGATCACGACATTGAGAGAATCTGCCGTTACCGCCTCTCGCCCATCAACATTTCCATACACACCATGAACCCGCAGCTGCGCTGCCGGATGCTGAACAACCGTTTCGCCGGGGATGCCCTGGGCAAAATGGACGTGCTCCATGAGGCCGGAATCCGCATGAACGGGCAGATTGTGCTCTGCAGGGGCATAAACGACGGCCCGGAACTGGAGTACAGCATAACGCGGCTGATGAAATACATTCCTTGCCTGGAGAGCGTTTCGGTGGTGCCCGTGGGGCTCACAAAATTCCGGGAGGGCCTGTATCCCCTTGAACCTTTTACCCGGGAGGATGCCGCGGACGTTATCCGGATGATAGAAAAATACCAGAAGGAATGCCTTGGCAAATACGGGACCCATTTCATTCATGCAAGCGACGAATGGTATATACTGGCGGGAATGGAAATGCCGGAGGCAGGGCGTTATGACGGATATCTCCAGCTGGAAAACGGGGTGGGAATGCTCAGGCTGCTGGAGGATGAATTTGCGGAGAGCATGGCGGCCCGGCAGTCCCGGGAGCCCTTATCAGGTTTTTATCCAGAGGAGGAGCTTTCCATAGCCACCGGAAAGCTTTCTTTTCCCTATATCCGGAAAATGGCGAAAAAAATGACGGAAGTCTGGCCCGGCCTGAAAATCCATGTCTATCCTATCACAAACGAATTTTTCGGGGAGAAGATCACTGTTTCGGGACTGCTTACGGGACAGGATCTGCTGTCGCAGCTTAAAAGTCGGCCCCTGGGCAGCCGCCTGCTTCTTCCCGAAAACGTCCTCCGGAGCGGGGAGGATGTGTTTTTGGACGATATGCGGGTGGGAGATTTGGAAAAGGCTTTACAAGTGTCCGTTAATATTGTAAAATCAAGCGGAAACAACTTTGTGGAAGCCGTTCTGGGGCAGTGGGGATCAAGGCTGCGGCAGGACATTTAAATAAAAAGCAATTGATATTGATAAAACAGAGGTGAGAAAATGGCAAAGAAACAGAGGAAACCCATAGTGGCGGTGGTGGGAAGGCCCAATGTAGGCAAGTCCACCCTGTTTAACTCCCTGGCAGGACAGCGGATATCCATTGTCCAGGATACTCCGGGGATCACCAGGGACAGGATCTATACGGATGTTACCTGGCTTGACCAGACCTTTACCCTGATCGACACAGGGGGCATCGAGCCGGACAGCCAGGATGTGATTCTGTCACAGATGCGGGCCCAGGCGCAGATCGCCATAGACACCGCAGATGTGATCCTGTTCCTTGTGGACGTGAAGGACGGACTGGTGGATTCGGATTACAAGGTGGCCGACATGCTCCGCCGTTCCCACAAGCCCGTAGTACTTGTGGTGAACAAGGTGGACAGCTTTGAGAAATATATGGCAGATGTGTATGAGTTCTACAATCTGGGCATCGGGGATCCCCATCCCGTCTCAGCGGCAAACAGGCTGGGGATTGGGGACATGCTGGAGGAAGTGGTGTCCCACTTTGACAAATCTGCGGAAGGGGAAGAGGAGGACGAAAGGCCCAGGGTCGCCATTGTGGGTAAGCCAAACGTGGGAAAATCCTCCCTGATCAACAAGCTTCTGGGGGAGGACCGCCTGATCGTATCCGACATTGCAGGAACCACCCGGGACGCCGTGGACACGGAGATCACCCACAATGGAAAAGAATATGTATTTATTGACACCGCGGGTCTGCGCCGGAAGAACAAGATCCGGGAGGATCTGGAACGGTATATGATCGTCCGGGCTGTCGCTGCGGTAGAACGAGCGGATATTGTGGTCCTGGTCATCGACGCGGTGGAAGGGGTCAGCGAGCAGGACGCGAAAATAGCGGGAATCGCCCACGACAGGGGCAAGGCCGTGATCATTGCCGTAAATAAATGGGATGCTGTGGAGAAGGACGATAAAACCATCTACGAGATGACGGACAGAATCCGGGGCGTCCTGTCCTACATGCCCTATGCGGAGATCCTTTTTATCTCGGCGGTCACCGGCCAGAGGCTGCACAAACTGTTCGACCTCATCGATATGGTCAGCGAGAACCACGCCATGCGGGTGGCCACAGGCGTGCTGAACGAGATCATGGCGGAGGCAGTGGCCCTGCAGCAGCCTCCTTCCGACAAGGGAAAACGCCTCAGGCTCTATTATATTACACAGGTGGCCGTAAAACCGCCTACCTTTGTGATTTTTGTAAACAATAAGGAACTGATGCATTTTTCATACACCAGGTATATTGAAAACCAGATTCGGGAGACTTTCGGGTTCCGGGGGACTCCCCTGCGGTTCATCATCAGGGAAAGAAATGAAAAGGAGCAATAAGGTTCTATGGAAAGGGTAATCTGCTTATTAATTGGTTATGGGTTCGGGCTGTTCCAGACGGCGTATTTCTATGGAAAGGCCCACGGGATCGATATCAGGCAGTACGGCAGCGGCAACTCGGGAACCACTAATGCCCTGCGGGTACTTGGGACGAAGGCCGGGCTGATCGTCCTGGCGGGGGACTGCCTCAAATGCATGGCGGCAGTATGGGTTTCAAGGCTTGTCTTCGGCGGCAGCCATCCGGACATGATCTACCTGCTGAGCCTCTATGCGGGGGCGGGGGCCATTCTGGGACATAATTTTCCCTTTTACATGCATTTTAAGGGAGGAAAGGGAATCGCGGCCACGGCGGGACTGATTTTGTCCTTCCACCCTTACTTTATTGTCATGGGAGTGACCGTGTTTTTCGGTATTTTCTTTACCACGCACCTGGTGTCGCTGGGCTCCCTGTTAGTGTATCTTGGGTTTGTAATCGAAATGGTGGTTTGCGGCCAGATGGGTGTATTTGCAGGCATGACCCAGGGACAGCTCTGGGAAATGTACGCCGTATCCCTGTTTCTGGCCCTGTTGGCCTACTGGATGCACCGGCAGAATATCGTCCGGCTGATCCACGGAAACGAGAGGCGGACTTATCTGCTGAAGAAAAACAAGTTGGATGTGGAGCCGGAAAAAGGCGATGAAAAAAAGTAATCCATGGACAGGAAATGCGGTGGGGAATCGAATGGCAAATGCAGGGCAGGAGCGGAGACAGATGAGATGCAGAGCCGGAAAAGCCGTGCAGGGGTGAAAACGGACTTGCGGATCAGCCGGTATGGCAATGGAGACGGCTGCGGAGAGGATAGAAGGAGGTAGTATGGCTAAGGTAAGTATTATAGGAGCTGGTAGCTGGGGGATCGCTCTGGCTTCCCTGCTTCGGAAAAACGGACATGAGATTACGGTCTGGTCGGCACTGGAGAAGGAAATCACCATGCTGAGGGAATACCATGAACACAAGATGCTGCCGGGGGTAAAGCTGCCGGAGGATGTAGTCTTTACTTTGGATGAAAGGGAAGCCGCGGAAGGAAAGGACCTGCTTGTTATGTCAGTGGCAAGTTCCTATACAAGGGAGACTGCCCGCCGGTTCAGCCCTTTCGTGGCGCAGGGACAGAAAATCCTGAATGTGGCAAAAGGGATCGAAGCCCATACGCAGATGACCCTGTCCGAGATCATCGAACAGGAAATTCCCGGTGCGGACGTGGCGGTGATGTCGGGTCCGTCCCATGCGGAGGAAGTAGGGCGGGGAGTTCCCACAACTATTGTGGTGGGCGCAAAGACCAAAAGCACAGCTGAATTTATCCGGGGACTGTTCATGAACGAAGTCTTCCGCGTCTATATCAGCCCCGATATCCTGGGAATGGAGCTTGGCGGTTCCCTGAAAAACGTGGTGGCCCTGGCTGCGGGTATTGCGGACGGTCTCGGATACGGAGACAACACCAAGGCGGCCCTCATTACCCGGGGCATCACGGAGATTGCCAGGCTGGGCACTGCCATGGGCGGCAAATTCGAGACCTTCTGCGGCCTTACGGGGATCGGGGACCTGATCGTGACCTGTGCCAGCATGCATTCCAGAAACCGGCGGGCGGGCATCCTCATCGGCCAGGGAAAAACCTGCCAGGAGGCAATGGCCGAGGTGCAGATGGTGGTGGAGGGGGTCCACTCCGCGGAAGCCGCCATGGAACTGGCCGCAAAATACAAGGTACAGCTTCCCATCATCGAGCAGGTGAACGAAGTGCTGTTTCATGATAAAAGCGCTGCCCAGGCGGTGAAGGAGCTGATGCTTCGGGACAAGAAACTGGAGGTGTCCGACCTGCCCTGGCCGGAGGGGTGAGGCATAGCTGCCTGGAGAGATTCTTCGCCGGAGGAGAGAGACTCCTCTGGTGGAAGGAGTGATCTTTCCCTGGCCGGAGAAGAAAGGTTTTCCTGTATTGGAGGAGCAGCGCTTTCTGGAAAAGAGGGGAATGGAGATTACCATGGCCCGGGAGCGGGGATTAGAGTAAAGTTATGGAAATACGAGAAAAAAAACCCGGAAAAACAGATGCCAATGTACAGACAGAAGGGACTCCCTGGCGCATCCTTCTGTTGTTTTCCCTGCCCCTGATGGCGGGAAATATCTTTCAGCAGATGTATACGGTGGTGGATACCGCCGTGGTGGGAAAAGTCCTGGGGGTGGATGCCCTGGCGGCCCTGGGGGCGGTGGACTGGCTGAACTGGCTGACCCTGGGGGTGACCCAGGGGTTTGCCCAGGGATTTTCCATACTGATGGCCCAGAAATTCGGAGCGGGGGAGCTGGGGAAGCTGCGCAGGGTCATTGCCAATTCCATTTTCCTGGCTGCTGCGTGTGCGGTGGGACTGACTTTTCTCAGCCAGGCAGGGGCGGAATGGGCAGTGTCCCTGCTGAAGACCCCGGAGGAGATCCGGCCCATTTCCATGGCATACCTGCGGATCCTGTTCGGCGGGCTGCCCATTGTGATGGCATATAATCTGGCGGCGGCCATTCTGCGCGCCCTTGGGAACGGAAGGAAACCGCTGATTGCCATGGTGATCGCTTCCCTGACGAACATTGTACTGGATCTCGTTTTTGTCATGGGATTCCACTGGGGCGTGGAGGGTGCCGCGGCTGCCACGCTGATTGCCCAGTGCCTGTCCGCCGTATATTGTATCGTGCATATCCTGCGTATTCCTGCACTGAGGCTGAAGCGGGAGGACTGGAAACCGGAAGGAATGCTCTGCGGCACCCTGATGAAACTGGGACTGCCCATGGCCTTTCAGAACATGGTGATTTCCGTTGGCGGCATGATCGTCCAGATGATCGTAAACGGGTTTGGCGTGGCCTTTATCGCGGGAATGACGGCTACCAACAAGCTCTACGGTCTCCTGGAAGTGGCAGCCACCTCCTACGGGTACGCCATGGTCACTTATTCCGGCCAGAACCTGGGCGCGGGAAAAGTGCGCCGCATTTCGGAGGGCATGCGGGCAGGTCTTGCCATAGCCATGGTGACCTCCCTGTTTATCACGGGGGTCATGCTGGGCTTTGGACGGTGGATTCTGGCATGGTTTATGCCGGAAGAGGCAGGACAGAGCGCACAGGCCCTGGAGGTTGCCTTCCGGTATCTGGCCATTATGTCCCTGTGCCTGCCTGTTCTTTACATACTGCATATCACCAGAAGCTGCATCCAGGGGCTGGGCAATACGGTTCTGCCCATGGCATCCGGGGTGGCGGAATTCGTCATGCGCACCGGCGCGGCGCTGGTCCTGCCCCTGCTGTTTGGGGAGGGAGGAATCATGTACGCGGAAGTTCTGGCCTGGCTGGGGGCAGACTTGGTTCTGGTACCCAGCTACCTGTATATGATGCGGGGGCTGAGGCGTACAATGCCGCAAAAAAATATCTGAAATTATTTTACAAAAAATGGGTTGACATTCCCCCAGGATGCGCTTATACTGAAACAAGGTCAAAAAAAGAGGAAAGGAGGCAGTAAACGATGACCACTTTGAAGAGAACCATATTACAGTCAAATAGGATAATGAAATTGCCTCCCGCGGATATTGTAGAGTAAGTTTATCGGCAGTCCCTGTATGTTGCCGGAAAATGGTATGGAGTGAACCATGGCTTTCTACTGTGTGAGGAGCCATGGTTTTTTTGTCGGCATTTTGGGATAAGGCGCAGTGGGGCTGTTTTAATGTGCAAAAGGATATCTTAAGCTCAGAAGAGCAATACAATCGCGCGGGAGTGAAGGCAGGAAAACGGAATCGTATTCATAAAAGGATTTATAAAGGTGAGTTGTACCGGCATTTGGCCTGTACCGGAAGGAATGCAGCTAAAAGAAAGAAAGTGAGAAGACAGGAAGGATACGCTCCGGGATTTTGCGGGAAAAGGATGGAGGAAGAAATGAATTTACCGAAAAGTTTTACTACAGCCGCCGGTAAATACGGTATAGGAAAAGATGAAATCATATTTGCCGCCATGGCGGATTTTGATGCGGACTACCGTTTTGCAGATTCCGTTGTGGCGCTGACGAAGGAGAAGTTGATTCTGGCGGCCTATCCCTACCGGAAGAAGGCGGAGTTTCGGTTCGGCGGTTACGGGGGATGGCAGTTTACGGACAACGGGCAGGCTGCGGAAGGGGCAAGGCGGGAACTGTCCCTGGCAGAGGAACCCGCCATACAGATTTTCGAACTGAAAAACGTGGGGAAGACGGAGGTGCTCCGCCAGGTGGCGGCGGGGGTGCTGATGGTGGAAATTGACGGTGTGGAGCGTAATTTCTGTCACTTTTCCAACACGAAGATGGAGCTGTTCCTGCGCCTGTGTAAACTCACCGACAAGGTGAAAAAGGGGGAGGAGATCACGGAGGAGGATCTGAACGTCCGGAAGGGAAAGGAGTGCTGCCCCAAGTGCGGCATGATTTACCCGGACCAGGAGCGGAAGGTCTGCCCCAAATGTATGGACAAGAAGTCCATTCTGATGCGTGTGGTTTCCTATTTTAAGCCATATAAAAAGTATCTGGCGGTGATGGTGCTGTGTTACCTGGGAACGGCGGCTCTGAACCTGGCCTGGCCGTACTTAAGCGGAACCGTTCTTTACGACCAGGTTCTGGCGCGGAACGAGGACTTTTTAGTCTTCCTGAATCTTCCGGCAGGGCGGTTTGTGACGGCCCTGACCATACTGGTGGCCGCAATGATTCTGACAAAGGTGGCCATGCAGGCGCTGGGAATTCTCCAGGGGGTGCTGACCGCAAGGATCGCCCCGGAGGTGGTGTCCACGCTGAAGAGCCAGGTGTTTTCCTCCATGGGGAAGCTGTCCATCAGCTTTTATACCAGGAGACAGACCGGAGGGCTGATGACAAGGGTGTCAGATGACGCGGAGGAGATATCCAATTTCTTTATTGACGGAATTCCGTACTTTTTTATCAATATCGGAAATGTTGTGGCTACAAGTGTGATCATGTTCCTGCTGGATCCGCTGTTGGCGCTGGTGTCCGTGATTTTAATGCCCCTCCTGGTGGTTTTAAGCTACCGGATGGTTCCGCAGCTGTGGCATTTCTACGGGAAGCGCCACCGGGCCAACCGCCGCCTGAAGGGACAGATGAATGAGAATTTCACGGGAGCCCGGGTGGTGAAGGCTTTCGGGCAGCAGGAGCAGGAGATGACTCGTTTCTCCAAAAACAACAGAAAAGTAAAAAACGCGGAGATGGACGTGGCACGTTACGATATCAGGTTCTTTGCCCTGTATTTTGCTGTGGAAGACCTGATCAGTTTCCTGGTGTGGGCGGTGGGCGGTGCCATGATGATCAGCGGCGCAGGCATTGAACTGGGCCTGCTGCTCACCTTTTCCGGGTATGTGGGACAGCTGAAGGGACCCCTGGAATTCTTCTCCCGCAGCGTCCGTTGGTATACCGAGTGTATGAATTCGGCCCAGCGTATGTTTGAGATCATCGACGCGGTGCCGGAGGTGAAGGAGGCGCCGGATCCCCTGCGGCCCGAGGAGCTGCGGGGAGAGATTGAACTGAAAAACGTTACTTTCGGGTATGAGTCCCATAAACCCATTTTGAAGGATATCAGCTTCCATGTGGATGCGGGGGAAGTTTTCGGTATCGTGGGGCGCTCCGGGGCGGGGAAATCCACTCTGGTGAACCTGATCTCCAGGCTCTATGACGCCCAGGAGGGGGAGATCCTGGTGGACGGTGTCAACGTGAAGCAGTACGGGTTCCGGGAACTGCGGAAAAACGTGGCCATGGTGTCCCAGGAGACCTACATTTTCATGGGCACGGTGGCGGAAAATATCGCCTATGCCAGGCCCGAAGCCACCAGGGAGGAGATTATACGGGCTGCGGTCCAGGCCAACGCCCACGACTTTATCTGCAAGATGCCCGAGGGCTATGACACCCTTCTGGGCTCCTCCAGCCGCTCCCTGTCCGGGGGAGAGAAGCAGCGGATCTCCATCGCAAGGGCCATCCTGGCGGATCCGAAGATCCTGATCCTGGACGAGGCTACCTCCGCGGTGGACACGGAGACGGAACTGGCCATCCAGAAATCCCTGGAGCGTCTGGAGAAGGGCAGGACCGTGCTGTCCATTGCCCACCGGCTCTCCACCCTGCGCAATGCCACCCACCTGATCGTCCTGGACGACGGCAGGCTGACGGAGTCCGGAACCCATGAAGAACTTCTGGCAATGAAGGGAACCTACTATAAACTGAGCGAGCTCCAGACCAAGGCCCTGGCCATGCGCGGGATTGAATAACGGTTGGCGATATATAATAAAAAGCAACACGGAAAGGACATAGAGAGTCTATAATATGAACGAACATGATAATAACACCACAGATCTGTTGGATTTACAGGAATTTGACGAGGAAGCCCTGAAAAAGGAGTCCGAGGAGCTCCTGGAAATGCGTTTCCTGAACAGTGAGAACGCGCTCTTTTCCAGGACGCCGGGGGGATTTGTCAGCCTGAGGATAAAGAATATGGAAGAAGGACATTCCAGGGAGTACGCCCGGGTGGGCGTGTACCTCACCTTCCCGCTGACCAATCCGGAGGAATTTATCTCCATCCGGGAGGCGGACGAGAAGGCGAAGGAGATCGGCATGGTGGAGAAGCTGTCCCAGCTGCCCCCGGATCAGCAGGAAATGCTGCGGGAACAGATCAAGCTGCGCTACTTTATGCCGGTGATCACCAAGGTCCTGGACGTGAAGGATGAGTACGGATACGCTTATTGGAATGTAGTCACCACCTTTGGCGCATGCCGCTTCACCACACAGATGAGCGGCAACGCCGTGATCCATCTAAGTGATTCCCGGCTTCTGGTGACGGATATCGACGGAAACCGCTACGAGATTCCCGACTTTTATCAGCTGGGGGTCATGGAGCGCAAGAAACTGGATCTCTTTATCTAAATCCATGCCATGCGGGACACGGTCATCTGCCGTACCATAACAGGGGCAGATGTCAGAGCCGGCATCCTGTACCGGACAGCTGATCCGGGCTGAAATATTCTGAAAAAGAATACGGAATTTAGATAAGGTTATCTCAGACAGCTTTATAGAAAGAGGCATAGAACGAAATGAAACTATTATATACATTGACTCAGGCGCAAACAGATGCACTGGGCCTGGCGCCGGGGGAGGAGCCCCAGTACTGCGTCCCTGTGGACCTGGGCTTCGACAGCCGGAAAATGCGGGCTGTGACGGCCTATACAGACCAGGTCTGGCTTGTGGTGACCCAGGAGCGTTTCCTTGTACTGGAGGGTGACAGTCTGGCGGGGGACTTTTCCCTGGACGACTGCGAAAAGATCCGCTGCGAGCACCAGGTCCACAGCGGAATCCTCACAGTGACGAAAAAAGACGGGGAGATGATCTGTGCGGCCCGTTTTTCCATGCGGCACATTGTCAGGGTGGCTTATGTGGCCAGGGGGGCCCAGACCATCCTCACGGCCCGCAGGAACGGGGAGAAGCCGGAACCGGTGGTAAGTCTGGAATATGAGAAATACTGTGAAAAATGCGGAAGGGCCCTGCCGGGAACCAGAAACTGCCCGTACTGCGGGGGGAAATCGGCCCTGTTGAAGAAATTTTCGGAGCTCTGCGGAGAATATGTGGGAAAGCTTCTGCTGATCTCCCTGCTGATGGCCGCACTTTCCGCCATGAACCTGATCCTTCCCATGGTGCAGCGCGGCTTCATCGACGGAGCCCTCTCCACGGGAAACGGAACCTGGGCGGACTGGTGGGTTTTTGTGGGAGCCACACTGTCTCTGTCGGTGGGACGAATTGCATTGGACAATATACACTACTGGCAGTGCATGTCCCTGGGCACATCCCTGAGCATGACCCTGCGCCAGAAGCTTTATTACAAGATCCAGGCCCTCTCCCTGTCCTTTATCAACAACAGGAAGCCCGGGGAACTGCTGAACCGTGTTTCCCGGGATACCAGGATGGTGCGGGAATTTATGGAGGAAGTGTTCGCGGGCATGTTTTCCACCTTGATTACCATGGTGGCATCCCTGGTTGTGATGCTTACCATCAGTTGGAAAATGACATTGATGTCAGTTGGCTTTATCATCATTGTTTTTGTGGTTACCAGGCTGTTCTGGCACCACATCCATACTATTTACCATAAGCAGTGGCTGAAATCCGACGATCTGTCCAGCAGCCTGCAGGACATCATCTCCGGTATGCGGGTGGTGAAATCCTTCGGTATGGAAGAGCGGGAGGCGGAGCGTTTCCGGCGCAAAACCGGGGACTTTGCCGAGATCAGCAGGAAGAATGAGACTTTTTGGGCTGTCTTTTTCCCCATTCTGACCTTCCTTCTGGGGGCGGGATCCTACATCGCCGTGTACTTCGGCGGCATGGATGTGCTGAACGGAGACATGACCCTGGGAGAGCTGGTGCAGTTTATCGCCTACTGCGGGTACTTGTTCGGCCCCTTAAACTGGATGACCCATATGCCCAGGATGGTGATGCAGATGGTCACCAGCATGAACCGTATTTACGATATCCTGGATGAGACTCCGGTGATCACGGATGCCGGGGACAGCAGGGCATTTCCCATCCAGGGAGCGTTTACCTTTGAGCATGTGTCCTTTGGGTACCACACCTATGAACCGGTGCTGGAGGATATCAATTTCCAGGTAAAACCCGGCGAGATGATCGGCCTGGTGGGCGCTTCGGGCACGGGCAAATCCACCCTGATCAACCTGATCATGCGCCTGTATGATGTGGACCAGGGAAGAATCACCATCGACGGCACGGATATCCGTAAGCTGAAGACGGAGAGCCTGCATTCCCAGATCGGCGTGGTGCTCCAGGAGACCTTCCTGTTCTCCGGCAGCATCCTGGCAAATATCCGGTTCGCCAGGCCGGACGCGTCCCTGGCGGAGGTGATCCAGGCGGCCAAGGCCGCCAATGCCCATGATTTTATCTGTAAGACGCCGGACGGCTACAACACCTACGTGGGCGAGCACGGCTACAACCTGTCCGGCGGAGAGCGGCAGAGGATCGCCATCGCCAGGGCCATCCTGAACAATCCCAGGCTGCTGATCCTGGACGAGGCCACTTCGTCCCTGGATACGGAGAGCGAGTTCCTGATCCAGCAGGCCCTGGACAGACTGGTGAAGGGCAGGACTACCTTTGCCATTGCCCACAGGCTTTCCACACTGAGAAATGCCGACAGACTCGTGGTGATAGACAAACACGGCATTGCAGAGATCGGCACCCACAATGAGCTTTTGGAGAAGAAGGGGATTTACCATGGCCTGGTGACGGCGCAGCTGAAAATGGCGGAAGGGAAGTGAAAGAACTCCAAATAAATTTCAAAAACCAATTGAACAATTCCAATATTTTGTGTTAGAATAAGGGCCGTAGACACTTCTTATAGGAATGCCGAAGGCATTCCTTACGAAAGAGACAGAACAGGAGCGATACCAATGCCGGAACAAATTCCAGTGGAAGAACTGACCCCCATGATGCAGCAGTACATAGAGACCAAGAAGCAATATGCCGACTGCATCCTTTTCTACCGGTTGGGTGACTTTTATGAGATGTTTTTTGAGGATGCCCGGGTCGTGTCCTCTGAACTGGAACTGACCCTTACGGGGAAATCCTGCGGTCTGGAGGAGAGGGCCCCCATGTGCGGCGTTCCCTACCATGCCGTGGAAGGATATTTGACTAAACTGGTCAGCAGAGGGTACAAGGTGGCCATCTGTGAGCAGGTGGAGGATCCCAAACTGGCCAAAGGACTGGTGAAGCGGGAAGTCATCCGTATCGTCACCCCCGGCACCAATTTAAACCTCCAGTCCCTGGAAGAGTCGAAGAACAATTTCCTTCTGTGTATTGCCTATACTCCCACAAAGATCGGCATTTCCGTGGCCGATGTCACCACCGGGGACTATTATCTCACAGAGGTGGATGATTTAAAGAAGCTGAATGATGAGCTGATGAAATACGAGCCCTCGGAGATCATCTGCAACGAAGCCTTCCTGGTCAGCGGCTTCGACGTGGAGGATCTGCGGGGCCGGTACCATATCTCCGTCAACGCCCTGGAATCCCATCTTTTTGATGACGACAGCTGCCGCAGGATCCTGCAGCGGCATTTTAAGGTGAATACCCTCACCGGGCTGGGGATCCTGGATTTCCCCACGGGCATGACGGCTGCCGGGGCCCTTCTGCAGTACCTCTATGATACCCAGAAGACGGACCTGGCCCATTTTACCCGTATATATCCCTACATTACCAGCAAATACATGCTCCTGGACAGTTCCACCAGGCGGAACCTGGAGCTGACGGAGACCCTGCGGGAAAAGCAGAAGAGAGGCTCCCTGCTCTGGGTACTGGACAAGACCAGGACCGCCATGGGAGGCCGGCTGCTCCGCAGTATGTTGGAACAGCCCCTCATTGACCGGAGCGAGATGGAGGGACGCCTGGACGCGGTGGAGGAACTGTGCGGGGACAGTGTGTCCCGGGATGAGATTCGGGAGTACCTGAATCCTGTTTATGACCTGGAGCGGCTTCTGAGCAAGGTCACTTACAAGACTGCAAATCCCAGGGACTTTATCGCTTTCCGCAATTCCCTGGAGATGCTTCCTGCCATAAAGGCCGTCCTGAAAGGCTTCTCAAAGGCGCAGCTGCAGGAGATCGAGCGTGATATGGATCCGCTTCAGGACATTTTCCAGCTGATCCAGGCCTCCATTGTGGAGGAGCCGCCGGTCACCATCCGGGAGGGCGGCATGATTCGGGACGGATTCGATGAAACAGTGGACACCCTGCGCAGCGCCAAACGGGACGGAAAACAGTGGCTGGCCCAGCTGGAGGAAGAGGACAGGGAGCGTACCGGAATCAAGAACCTGAAGATTAAATACAACAAGGTCTTCGGGTACTATTTTGAAGTGACCAATTCCTACAGGAACCTGGTGCCGGAGGATTATATCCGCAAGCAGACGCTGGCCAACGCGGAGCGGTACACCACCCCCAGGCTGAAGGAACTGGAAGACACCATATTAAACGCGGAGGACAAGCTCACCACCCTGGAGTATGACCTGTTCTGCAAAATCCGGGATTCCATCGCCATGGAGCTGGAGCGGATCCAGAACACGGCCAAAGCCATCGCCAGGCTGGATGTCTATGCCTCCCTGTCCCTGGTCTCCGAGCGGAACCGTTATGTGCGCCCGAAACTGAATGAGAAGGGCATCATTGACATCAGGGACGGCAGGCACCCTGTGGTGGAGCAGATGATTCCGGGCGACATGTTTATCGCCAATGATACCTTCCTTGACAACAGCAAGCACTGCATCAGCGTCATCACAGGCCCCAACATGGCGGGAAAATCTACCTACATGCGCCAGACGGCCCTTATCGTGCTGATGGCCCAGACAGGCTGCTTTGTCCCGGCCAAAAGCGCCAACATCGGTATCGTGGACAGGATTTTTACCCGGGTGGGAGCTTCCGACGACCTGGCAAGCGGCCAGTCCACCTTTATGGTGGAGATGAACGAGGTAGCCAATATCCTGCGCAACGCCACATCCGACAGCCTGCTGATTCTGGACGAGATCGGGCGGGGCACATCCACCTTCGACGGGCTGAGCATTGCCTGGGCCGTTATTGAGCACATCAGCAACCGGAAGCTCCTGGGGGCGAAGACCCTCTTTGCCACCCATTACCATGAGCTGACGGAACTGGAAGGCAAGATGAACAATGTAAACAATTACTGCATCGCCGTAAAGGAGCGGGGGGACGACATTGTCTTCCTGCGCAAAATCATTAAGGGCGGCGCGGACAAAAGCTATGGAATCCAGGTGGCGAAGCTGGCCGGGGTACCGGACATGGTGATCGACAGGGCCAAGGAGATTGTGGAACAGCTTACGGACAACGACATCACGGAGAAAATCCAGAACATTACCGTGGAAGTGAAGGATGTGAAGGCAAAAAAGCAGCCCAGAATAGACGAGATGGAACTGTCCCAGATGTCCCTGTTCGACACGGTGAAGGACGAGGACGTGCTGCAGGAGCTGATGGATGTGGAAGTAAATACCCTGGCTCCCATCGATGCCCTGAATGTGCTCTACCGGCTGCAGAATAAGCTGAAGAACCGATGGAAGGGGTAACTTTCCCGGGAAACGGCGTAAAAGGCCGTGAAAAACGTCATGGAAATTCCAAAGAAACACTTGCCTGACAGAGGAATCTGATATATAATGTGTCTAATGCAGGGAAATCTGCCAATGCAGAGTAATCTGCCAATGCAGAGTAATCTGCCAATGCAGAGTAATCTGCTATTTGCAAAGGAGGTTGGCGGCATATGGCACCGTCTACCAAGACAGATACGGAAGTGATCATCGGCGGCAAAGTGCTGACTTTGAGCGGATACGAAAGTGAAGAATACTTACAGAAGGTTGCCTCTTATATCAACAACAAGTTCAATGAATACAACAAGCTGGATGCGTTCCGCAGGCAGCCCGTTGACAGGCAGGGGGTCCTGCTCCAGCTGAACATTGCCGATGATTACTTTAAGGCTAAAAAACAGGTCTCCGACCTGGAGGATGAACTGCAGGCCAAGGAGCAGGAGCTTTACGATTTAAAACACGAGCTGATTTCGACCCAGATGAAACTGGAAAGCTCACAGGAGCAGGTAAAGACCCTGCAGGAGGCCCAGAATGAAGATGCCAAACAGATCGTGCGGCTGGAAACTGAGCTGAAGAAAAAGTAATATGGGCTGTCCGTATTCCGGACAGCTTTTTTGTATACGTGCAGGGAAGAAATCATTCCTGTTCGAATAAAAGATGCACGAAACGGTGGAGGACTTTATGGGAATAATACATTCCATGGAAGAGGGCAAAAAGGTGGAGCTGCTTTCCCCGGCAGGAAGCATGGAAGGGTTTTACGGCGCCGTCCATGCAGGAGCGGACGCCGTGTACCTGGGGGGGAACCGTTTCGGGGCCAGGGCCTACGCGGAAAATTTCACCAGGGAAGAGCTGCTTGAATGCATCCGCTACGGCCATCTGCTGAACCGGAAGGTGTACCTGACGGTGAATACCCTGCTAAAGGATTCTGAAATGGGGGAACTGTATGACTATATGCTTCCCTTCTATCGGGCGGGGCTGGATGCCGTGATTGTACAGGACCTGGGCGTGCTGCGGTTTATCCGGAGACACTTTCCCGGGCTGAAGCTTCACGTGAGCACCCAGATGACCATCTGCGGCAGCTACGGGGCTTCCCTGCTGAAGGAGATGGGCGCCAGCCGTATCGTTCCCGCCAGGGAGCTGGGCCTGCAGGAGCTGGTTTCCATGAAGGAGCAGGCGGACATCGAAATAGAGACTTTCATCCACGGAGCCATGTGCTACTGTTATTCCGGCCAGTGCCTGTTCAGCAGCATCCTGGGCGGAAGGAGCGGCAACAGGGGCCGCTGTGCCCAGCCCTGCCGCCTGCCCTATTCCCTGGAGGATGCCGGGAAGCCGGAGGGAAGGGAGTGCTATCCCTTAAGCCTGAAAGACATGTGCACCATTGAACATATACCGCTCCTGGCGGAAGCCGGAATCGACTCTTTTAAAATAGAAGGACGCATGAAAAAGCCGGAGTACACCGCAGGCGTCACGGCCATCTATCGGCATTATATAGATTTGTATTACAGGCTCAGGGAACAGATGGGGGCGGAAGATGCGGCGAAAGCCTACAAGGTGGAAAGGCCGGATTTAAACCGCCTTGCCTCACTTTATATCAGAACAGGAATCCAGGACGGCTATTATTTCAGGCGAAACGGCAGGGAGATGGTCACCCTGGAGAGTCCTGCCTACAGCGGAAGCGACGATGCCGCATTGTCGGAAATACGGAAAAAATATATCGATACACGCCCAAGGATCCCTGTGGAAATAACAGCCGTTTTCAGGGTGGGCCGTCCCGCGGAAGTCACGTTCAGGCGGGGGAAATTCTCCGGCCATGTTACGGGTTCCGTGGCGGAGCGGGCATCCAGGCAGCCTGTGACGGAGGAAAACATCAGAAAGCAGCTGTGTAAGCTTGGGGACAGCCTCTTTAGTGCGGCGGGGATCCGGATAGAGGCGGATGCGGACTGCTTCTATTCCCTGAAGCAGATCAACGAGATGCGCAGGGCGGCTGTTGGGGCGTTGGAAAGGCAGATTCTCCGTGCCGGAGGATATAACCCGGAACCACGCGGCCGTTCCCTGAATCCGCGTGACGATGCTTTCCCTCTTTCCGGTGCCGCATTCATGGAAGAATCTTTTTCCCCAGGGACAGACAGGGTTTTGGATCATACGAGGATACAGGAACCTTCCGGACAGGAAGGCGAAGACTTTGCGTTTTCCGTGTGTACCCTCCCGCAGCTGGAAGCGCTGGCGGAATGGTTTTCCACAGAAAGGCATGAAAAGAAACTGCGCTTTTATATAGACGGTGACCTGTTTCTCCAGGAGCGGCAGGCTGTGCGTTCCCTCTGCGGAAGACTGCCACGGGAAAGCGTTTTCTTCGTGTCCCTTCCCTGCATTCTGAGGGAGACGGACCGGGATTACCTGGATTTTCTTTTTTCCGCAATGGAGGAAGCAGGAATTTTCCAGGGATTTCTGGTTCGCAGCATGGACGGTCTGGGCTTTGTCCGTGAAAGGGGAAAAGGATATTCCTGCAGGACGGATGCGGGAGTATATGTGTGGAATAAAGAAGCCCTGCAGGAGCTTTCCTCCCTGGAGGAGGGGTTCTGCCTGCCCTATGAATTAAGGGGGACTGAGCAGAGGAGACTTTTGGAAACCGGACTGCCCTGTGAGAAAATTGTTTACGGCAGGATTCCCATGATGGTTACGGCCAACTGCCTCTACCGCACCTTCGGCAGGTGCAGGAAGGCAGGTACCGGAGGCCAAAACAGCGGCTTTCCGGATACGGGTATCCGGACGGGAGAGGAATGTTTCACGCGGCTGAAGGACAGGTACCGCAATTGTTTTCCCGTATTCATAAACTGTGCCCACTGCATGAACATTATCTACAACAGCGTACCCCTGTCCCTGCACCAGACGCTGTCGAAATACAAGGGGCGGGAATGCCTGCGCATGGATTTTACACTGGAATCTCCCGGGGAGGTAAAGGCGCTTCTGGATTCATTTCTGAAAGGAAAGCCCTTTCCCCACGGGAAGTATACTACCGGCCACGAGAAACGCGGTGTAGAATAAAATTTAAAGGAAGTATAAGATGCAGGAATATATTACAGAATTGTCCAAATATGCAATTGCCGTCTTAATGGCGGTCCATACCTTCTGCAGCTTTCTGTCCCTGTCCGACAGGGTGGAGAAAAGCGGCGTGGTCCATATGATCCAGACCCTGCTGCTGTTTGCGGTACAGCTGCTGATGTTTGTGGATCTGGCCCTTGTGACAAAGGATGCCTGGTATGTGGTTTTTTATGTATTCGTACAGGCCTTCCTGCTGGCGGCTGCCATTATGGTGCCCGTTGTCTATGAAAGGGCAAACCGGCTGCTGTTGGACAACATGTGTCTGCTTCTGGGTACCGGCCTGTGCATTATCTCCAGGCTTTATTTTCACAGGGCTGTAAAACAGTATATTATCGTACTGGTCTCACTGACAGGTTCCCTGTTCATTCCATGGCTGCTGACCCGTATACGGTTTCTGAAGAAGCTTACCTGGATGTACGCCGGGGTTGGGAGCGTCATGCTTTCCGTCGTCCTGATCCTTGGAGAGGTTACCCACGGTTCCCGGCTCTCCTTCACCGTTTTTGATGTGACTTTCCAGCCGTCCGAATTTGTAAAGATTCTCTTTGTGTTTTTCCTGGCGGCTGCGCTCTGGGAGAATACCTCGTTTCAGCGCGTGGCCCTGACCGCAGTCATTGCGGGGATCCATGTGGTTGTCCTTGTGGTGTCAAGGGACCTGGGAAGCGCGCTGATCTTCTTTGTGGGATATGTGTTCGTGGTCTTCGGGGCCACGAAAAATTACCTTTACCTCCTGGCCGGGGCGCTGGGGGGGAGCGGCGCCGCATGGGGGGCCTATCATCTGTTTTCCCATGTGCGCAACCGGGTGACTGCCTGGCAGGATCCCTGGAGCTTTATCGATACCAAGGGATACGCCATTACCCAGTCGCTTTTTGCCATCGGAAGCGGAAGCTGGTTCGGCATGGGGCTTTCCCAGGGAAATCCCACAGCCATTCCCTATGTGGAAGCCGACTTCATCTTTTCCGCGGTATGCGAGGAGCTTGGGGTTGTCACGGGAATCTGTATTATCCTGATCTCCCTGGCATGTTTCCTGGAAATCCTCAAAATAGCATCCAGGATAAAAGACCGCTTTTACCAACTCATCGTCTATGGAATCGGTATTATGTATATCTTCCAGATTTTCCTTACCATTGGCGGTGGAATCAAGCTGATCCCTCTCACGGGGGTAACGCTGCCCTTTATCAGTTACGGGGGCAGTTCCATAATGACAACGATGATCATGTTTTTTATCATTCAGGGTATTTATATCAGAATGCAGCAGGAGGGAGGAAGGCACCTTGCAGGGAAGACAGGACCGGCACGAAAGCAGCGACAGCGCTAAAAAGCGGGAAGCACGGCGGCTGGACAACAAAAGGGAGCTTTTTGCCACCGGTTTCTTTTTTGCGGCCCTGTTTGCTGTTTTGACAGGGTATCTGGGGTATTTTACGGCAACCAGCGAGCAGGAGATGATCAACAACAGTTATAACTCCAGGCAGGAGATACTGCTGTCCCGGAATTACCGGGGTGCCATTTATTCCCGGGACGGGGAGGTTCTTGCCAGGACCATCCTGGACGAGGGGCAGAACGAGTCCAGGGAATATCCCTTCTCCAATCTTTTTTCCCATATAGTGGGGTATTCCACCAACGGCAGAATGGGAGTGGAAGCCCTGGCGAACTACTATCTGATCAACACCAGCACTTCCCTGTCCAACAAGGCAGCCAACGATGTGGCAGGCGTGAAAAATCCGGGCGATAATGTGTATACCACTTTGGATGTGCAGATACAGGAGGTGGCGGACAACCAGCTCAATATTTACAAGGGCGCCATAGTGGTTACCGAGGTTTCCACCGGAAAGATCCTGGCCATGGTGTCGCATCCCGATTTTGACCCCAATCAGATCGGGGCCATCTGGGATTCCCTCCTGGAAGACAAGAACAGTTCCGTCCTCTTAAACCGTGCCACACAGGGGCTGTACCCTCCGGGGTCCACCTTCAAGATCGTGACCGCCCTGGAATACATCCGGGAAAATCCCGACACCTACGGGAATTATTCCTTTCAGTGTCCGGGATGGTTTGCTTCCGGCGGCAGCCGGATCAGCTGTTATCACGGAACTTCCCATGGCCAGGTGGGGTTTGAGCGGTCCTTCGCCAAGTCCTGCAATTCCTCTTTTGCGAACATCGGCGTGGGACTGGACCGGGACCGGTTCCGGGAGACCCTGGAAGGACTTCTGTTTGACAAGCCACTGCCGGTTTCCCTGTCCTGTTCGAAAAGCAGTGTAACCATATCCGGCGAAACCTCAACTGCTGAGATGCTGCAGACTTCCATCGGCCAGGGCAGGACCCAGATCACCCCCCTGCACTTAAACATGATCACTTCCGCTATCGCCAACGACGGCGTGCTGATGAAGCCCTATGTGGTGGACCATGTGGAAAACGATGCCGGACGCGTGGTAAAATCCTTCAGTCCTGAAAGCTATGGACAGCTTTTGACGGAAGAGGAGGCCGGGATCCTGAAGGAACTGATGACGGCAGTGGTGGAAAGCGGAACCGCCTCCAAGCTTTCCGGCCAGTCCTACACTGCCGCCGGAAAGACAGGTTCCGCCGAGTACAATGACAATAAGGGGGACAGCCATGCCTGGTTTACCGGATTTGCCCCGGCCCAGTATCCGGAAGTCTGCGTCACCATCATCGTGGAAGGGGCAGGAAGCGGCGGGGATTATGCGGTTCCCATTGCCAGAAGGATATTTGACGCCTATTTTAACGAAAAAAAATAAGTATTGCACTTCCCGGGAGATTGGACTATACTATTTGTAATTACTTTGCATTCAAGGAAGACACCCCAGTCAGGAGGAATTGCAATGCTGGAAGCAACAAGCTGTGGTGGTGTGGTAATTTTTCGTGGAAAGATCCTGCTTTTGTACAAAAACTATAAGAACAAGTATGAGGGCTGGGTTCTGCCAAAAGGCACTGTGGAGCAGGGCGAGGAGTACAAGGACACGGCGCTGCGGGAAGTGTTGGAGGAATCGGGGGCGAAGGCTACCATCATTAAATATATCGGGAAAAGTGAATATACCTTTAATGTTCCGGAAGATATCGTGGAGAAGGAAGTCCACTGGTATCTGATGATGGCTGACAGTTATTACAGCAAACCACAAAAAGAAGAATTTTTTTTGGATTCAGGTTTTTACAAATATCACGAGGCATACCATCTGCTGAAATTTGCCAATGAGAAGCAGATTCTGGAAAGGGCGTATGATGAATATCTGGAACTGAAAAAAAGCAATTTATGGGGCAGCCGGAAGTACTATTAGTATTTTCGGCTGTGTCAGGTAAAGGAAGCCTCGCATGGGTCTTGAGATCACATACCACCCCGGACTGTATCTGGGGGAAAGCATGAAAGGGAGAAAACTGGAAAAGATAAAGAAGAAACTGGAAAACCGACCGCTTTTTTCCGGTGTATTTATAGTGGCGTTGTCAGGGAATGCCCGCGAACAGCTGGAAATCTACAGCGCCAGGCAGCTGCGCTGGCATTATTATGCCAAGTATCCGCCCTATGTGGTGGGTATCGCAGGAAACCATCCGGAAGCAGTGGGGCTTGTGGTGCAGATCACGGAAGAATGCCTGCGGTCCCGGGGTGACTGTGCGCTAAAGGAGTATCTGAAATGTTGACCATATGTTTGCGAATCCTGTCCCTGCTTGGCATAATCCTTTTGATTTTGCTGCTGCTGGCGCTTACGCTGCTGTTCCTGGCCCTGTTTGTCCCCGTTACCTACAGGATATCCGGAACCATGGACGGCAAGCCGGCACTGTCGGTGAAAGTGAAATGGCTGCTGGGACTGTTGGGGATAGGATACCGGTATCCGGAGCCGGGATATCTTTCCGTAAAGCTGCTGTGCTTTCCCCTGTATAAGGTGAAGATCCCCCCGGAAGGGGCGGCACATGGATCTCCCGGCCCAAAAGCCCCTGCGGAATCCCCGTCCTCTCCGGAGACGGGGAAAGAATCCGGCAGAAATGGAGAAGTGGAAGAGGCTGGCGAAGAGGATTCCGGCACTGACACTGCCGCCCAGCCTGCTGATGCCGCGGCCTCCGGTTCATCTCCCTCCGGTTCCGGGCCTTCCGCAGGGGAGGCGGAGGGGACGGTTCCCCGGGAAGAATCTTCCCTGCCCGGGTTTCCCGGAAAAATTTTGAAAATACTTGAAAAGATAAAGTTCACAATCTGCGGCATATATGATAAAATAAAAAAGATTTGGAACAATATATCCTATTACATGGAACTTCTTCAGGAAGAGGAGACCAGGCAGCTTTTTTCCCATGGCCGTCGGCGCCTGGGAAACGTGTTGAAAAGCATCCGGCCACGGCATATCAGGGCCCGGATCCTGTTCGGAACCGGGGCGCCCGATACCACGGGATACCTGTATGGCATATACTGCATGGTTCTGCCGAACCTGGGAAACGGGGTCTGTGTGACACCGGATTTTCAGGAAAAGGTTCTTCAGGGGGAGTTTGACCTGTCCGGACGCATCACCCTCTGGGTTCTCCTGTGGAATGTCCTGAAGGTGCTTCTGGACAGTCGGCTCAGGAAACTGATCCGGAAGGCAAAGGCGCCGGATTGATTTTGTAAAATAATAGTGGTTAAAAGTAGTGTCTGACAGACAGTTACAGGAAATGGAGGAGAAAAATGGCAGATAAAGAGAATCAGTTTCAGGGAGTAGTCGAATCCCTTCTCAGGGGAATGGATACCGTGTTATCCACCAAGACAGTGGTAGGAGAGGCCACGGAAATCGGGGATACCATTATCCTGCCGTTGGTTGACGTATCATTTGGCGTGGGAGCCGGGGCGGGCAGTAACGGCACGAAAAATTCCGCTTCCGGGGCAGGCGGCCTGGGAGGAAAGATGACTCCCAGCGCGGTGCTTGTAATCAAAGACGGGGCAGTCAAGTTGGTAAATATCAAAAATCAGGATGCCGTCACCAAGGTTCTGGACATGATTCCCGACGTGATCGACAAATTTACCAAACCCAGGGAAAAGGCCGGGGAGACTGAAAACGCCAACGAGATATCCGATGCAGAGGTGGTGGATATCGCCTTTCCTGAAGGCAAATCATAAAGAACGGATATTTCCGCCCTGGGGGGCATATAATAGAGTAAGAGAAATCATGCCGGAAACCGTATGAAAAAAATCATTGGGTTCATTGCATTTTTCGTGGCAGTGGGAATGCTGATTATGCTGGTTACACATAACCGCCTCATCGGCCTGATTATTATTGCCCTGTTATTGTTTGTGGGATATAACTGTTTCTGCGGAGAGTGAACACACCGCGGAAAAACGCAAAAAAAGAGCAGGTACCCGACCTGCTCCTTTTTGATACTCAGGCTCTTTCAACTCTTCCGGACTTCAGGCAGCCGGTACAGACATGCAGGCGCTTTGCGCCGCCGTTCACCTTGCACTTTACCCGTTTGACATTCGCTTTCCACATTGCATTGGTCTTTCTATTAGAATGGCTTACATTATGACCGAACTGAACGCCTTTCCCACAAATATCACACTTAGCCATCTTGACACCTCCTCGAACCGCGTGTGCTTACGCTTACGTTTATTTCATAACATTAGTATATTAACAGAAATATATGGAAAAAGCAAGCAAAAAAATTCTTTTTTTTATTTTTATATTTAATATTCCCTTTTTCAGGGAAAGCTGTTAAAATAATGGATATATGTCTGAAGACAGGGGTATTTTGCCCAAATTGAAAAGCGGAAGGAAGGGTTGATAATGAAAGGTTCTTCTATGAATACCCATATGGGTAAAATCGTTGTTCACAACGAAGTGATCGCCCAATACGCGGGAAGTGTTGCGGTTGAATGTTTCGGTATTGTGGGCATGGCCGGTGTCAGTGTAAAGGATGGTCTGGTAAAGCTCCTGCGGAAGGACAGTATTACCAGGGGAATCAGCGTTACACTCCGCCAGAACAGGCTTATTCTTGATTTTCATGTCATTGTCGCTTACGGAGTCAGCATACTGGCTGTCACGGATAATCTGATCAGTAATGTAAAATACAAGGTAGAAGAGTTTACCGGGATTCAAATCGAAAAAATCAACATCTATGTAGATGGCGTCAGAGTGATTGATTAAGGAGGACCGTATCGTGAGTTTACAGCAAATTGATGCTAAAATGCTTTCCAGGATGTTCCTGGCCGGAGCAAAGAATCTGGAGCGCAAAAAAGAGTGGATCAATGAACTAAATGTTTTCCCCGTTCCCGACGGCGATACGGGTACCAATATGACCATGACCATTATGTCTGCTGCGAGGGAGGTGTCCGCACTGGGGGAAGGCATCGACATGCCCAGTCTCTGCAAGGCGGTTTCCGGCGGTTCGCTGCGGGGAGCCAGGGGTAATTCCGGCGTCATCCTGTCCCAGCTGCTCCGCGGCTTTACCAAAAGGATCAGGGATGAGAAGACACTGACAATTCCTGTTCTCACGGAAGCCTTCGATAAAGCGGTGGAGACGGCATACAAGGCTGTCATGAAACCCAAGGAGGGAACCATTCTCACCGTTGCCAGGGGCGGTGCCGACAAGGCAAAGGAGTTGGCGGAGGAGGGGATGGAGGATCTGGAGGCATTCCTGACTGCAATTGTAGAGCATACCCGTTATGTCCTGAGCCAGACACCCGAGATGCTGCCCGTCTTGAAGCAGGCCGGGGTGGTGGATTCGGGCGGCCAGGGACTTGTGGAGGTTCTCTCCGGGGCGGTGGACGCTTTTCTGGGAAAAGAAGTGGATTTATCCCTTGCACCGGACAATGGGGGGACTTCCCCGGCCGGTTTTGCAGGCTCCCGGATCCAGGCGGAGTCAGAAGCGGAGATCAGGTTCGGATACTGTACCGAATTTATCATCATGCTGAACAAACCCTTTAATATCAAGGCAGAACTGGATTTCAAGGCCTACCTGGAATCCATAGGCGATTCAATTGTATGTGTGGCAGACGAGGATGTGGTCAAGGTGCACGTACATACCAATGACCCTGGACTGGCAATCCAGAAGGCATTGCAGTATGGTGCGCTTTCCAACATGAAGATAGACAACATGCGCCTGGAGCATCAGGAGAAACTTTTCAAAATGACTGCCCAAAGCGCTTCCGGGGAGCTGAAAGCCGAAGCGGCCCCTGCCCCGGATCAGCCTGCTGCAGCGACAGCCGGGCCTTCCCCGGAAGAGCCGCCCAAAGATTACGGTTTTATCGCGGTTTCCGTGGGAGAGGGGATGAATAAGATTTTCAGGAGTCTGGGCGTGGACCACATCATCGAAGGCGGACAGACCATGAACCCCAGTACGGCGGATATCCTGGAAGCAGTGGACAAAGTCAACGCAAAGACAGTGTTTATCCTTCCCAACAATAAAAACATCATCCTGGCGGCCAACCAGGCTGCAGAGCTTACTGCGGAGAAGGATCTGCTGGTCATTCCTACCAGGACCATTCCGCAGGGTATTACGGCCGTGATCAATTTCGTACCCGAGCTGTCCGCCGACGAAAATGAGGCCAACATGATTAGCGAGATTAAGCATGTCAGCACTGGGGAAGTCACCTATGCGGTGAGGGATACCGTCATAGACGACAAGGAGATCAGAAAAGGCGATTTCATGGGAATCGGCGACAGTGGGATCCTGGCAGTGGGCGCAGGTATGAGTGACGTGGCAAAGGAAACCGTGGCAGGTATCGTGACGGAGGATGCGGAGCTGATCAGCATCTATTACGGCAGCGATGTGGGAGAGGAGGAGGCTGAAGCCTTCCGCCGGCAGGTGGCTGAGAGCTATCCCGACTTTGACATTGAACTGCAGTACGGCGGACAGCCCATATATTACTACATTATGTCTGCGGAATAGGACTGTTTCAACTACAGATACGTGAATCCTCTGGGAGGCAGACTTGCGCTGTCTCCTTTTGCTGATGAGCGGGCCGCGTATTTGCGGATACCGGGAGGGCTGGCTTTATGGAGAAAGAGACTTCCATAATGGAACTGAAGGGCGTGGGAGACAAGACCCGGCAGTTGTTTGCGAAACTGGATATACACACCGTGGGGGATCTTCTCTGCGCATATCCAAGAGACTATGAAGTCTATGGGAAACCTGTGGAGATCAGCCGCCTGGTGCCGGGGGAGGTATGTGCCGTCCATGCCGCCATTTCCGGAATTCCCAATGAAAAGAGGGCAGGGAAGCTTCATATCCTTAACATGAAGGCTGCCGACTCCACCGGAAGCCTGCAGCTTACCTTCTATAACATGCCATTCCTGAAAAAGACCCTGAAACGGGGCGGCTTTTACCTGTTCCGGGGTATGGTGCAGACTCGGGGCAGGGAAAAGGCGATGGAGCAGCCCAAGATTTTCTCCCTGGAGGAATACGGCAGACTTACGGACCGGCTGGTTCCCAGGTATTCCCTGACAAAGGGGCTGACCAATTCCATGGTACAGAAATGTGTAAAGCAGGTCCTTTCCCTGTATGAATTTGAGCCGGAATATTGCACGGAGCGGATGCTTGGTCAAAACTGCCTCATCCCTCTGCGGCAGGCGGTGGAAACCATTCACTTTCCCTCTGATTATGATTCCCTGCTGGCAGCAAGAAAAAGGCTGGTTTTTGACGAATTCTTCCAGTTCCTGTTCCTGATGCGCAGAAACAGGGAGTTCAGCGAGCAGCTTCCCAATCATTACCGGATACTGGAAACCGCCCATACCATCCGTTTCCTGGAACAGCTTCCCTTTCCCCTCACGGAGGCCCAGAAGAGGGTGTGGGCGGAGATCCGGGAGGACCTTGGGGGTGCCTGCTGCATGAACCGCCTGATTCAGGGGGATGTGGGTTCCGGAAAGACCATTGTGGCGGTACTGGCCCTGCTGATGACAGCGGCAAACGGATATCAGGGAGCCCTTATGGCACCCACGGAAGTACTGGCCATGCAGCACTTTGAAACTATTCAGGAATATACGTCAAAATATGGCCTGGTCTTTCGCCCCGTTCTGTTGGTGGGTTCCATGAACGCCAGGGAAAAGAAGGAGGCCCGTGCCATGATCTCCTCAGGGGAGGCCAATCTGGTCATAGGCACCCATGCCCTGATTCAGGAAAAAGTGGAATACCGCAGACTTGCCCTGGCTGTTACGGACGAGCAGCACCGTTTTGGGGTAAGGCAGCGGGAATGCCTGGCAGGGAAAGGGGAAGCCCCCCATATTCTGGTCATGAGCGCCACTCCCATACCCAGGACGCTTGCCATTATTCTGTACGGGGATCTGCATCTTTCCGTCATAGACGAACTGCCGGCCAACCGCCTGCCGGTGAAAAACTGTGTGGTGAATACATCTTACCGTCCTAGCGCCTACAGATTTATAGCCGGGGAGGTGAAGAAGGGAAGGCAGGCATATGTGATCTGCCCCCAGGTGGAGGGGGAGGGGGACGGAGAGGGCGGCGTCTCCCTGGAAAATGTGGTGGATTACGCGGAAAAACTCAGAAATGCCCTTCCCCGGGAGATTCAGGTGGCCTGTCTCCACGGAAAGATGCGTCCCGCTGACAAGAAGAGGATCATGGAGGAATTTGCCGCCCGTTCCATTGATGTGCTGGTTTCCACCACGGTCATCGAGGTGGGCATCAATGTGCCAAATGCCACTGTGATGATGGTGGAAAATGCGGAACGTTTCGGCCTGGCACAGCTCCACCAGCTCCGGGGACGGGTGGGAAGGGGCGGAGACCAGAGCTACTGTATCTTCATCAGCGGAAGCGAAAAGCAGGAAACCATGGACCGGCTGAAGATCCTGAACCGGTCCAACGACGGATTCCATATCGCCTCCGAGGATTTAAAGCTCCGGGGTCCCGGGGAACTGTTCGGAATCAGGCAGAGCGGGGAATTCTCTTTCCGGATGGGGGATATCTATTCGGATGCCCCGGTACTGAAGCAGGCCTCTGAGGCAGTGGATCTGCTGTTAAGGGAGGATCCGGACCTGCAGGAGGCGGATCACCAGCCACTGCGCCGTCATCTTTTGGAGGCTTCCGCAAACAGTGTTGACTTTCGTTCGATATAACAGTAAAATAGTACTTGCAGCTCCACGGTAAAGGGATCTGCCAGAATCAAAAAGGTGTGTGCGGCCGGTCCGGCGTTTCTGGTTGTGGAACCGCTGCCTGCGCCACACGGAAATGAGGAAATATATGTCAAGCGTAGCAATTGTTACCGACAGCAACAGCGGTATCACCCAGGCAGGAGGCAGGGAACTTGGAATACATGTGCTTCCCATGCCCTTTATGATCAACGAAGAGACGTATTACGAGGATATCGACCTGACCCAGGAGCAATTTTATGAAAAACTTTCCGCAGGGGCCAATATCGGAACAAGCCAGCCCTCGCCGGAGTCAGTGACAAAGCTGTGGGACAGCCTGTTAAACGATTACGACGAAATCGTCCATATCCCCATGAGCAGCGGCCTGTCCGGTTCCTGCCAGAGCGCCATGATTCTGGCGGAGGATTATCAGGGAAAGGTCCAGGTGGTAAACAACCAGCGCATTTCCGTCACCCAGCGCCAGTCCTGCCTGGATGCGAAACTGCTGGCAGCCCGGGGAAAGAATGCGAAAGAGATAAAGGAGTTCCTGGAAGCGGACAAATTCAACAGCAGCATCTACATTATGCTGGACACTCTGTATTACCTGAAAAAGGGCGGGCGCATCACCCCCGCCGCAGCAGCCATCGGCACCATGCTGCGCCTAAAGCCCGTGCTGCAGATTCAGGGAGACAAACTGGATGCCTTCGCGAAGGCGAGAACCACCAACCAGGGCAAGAGCATCATGTTCAATGCCATTAAAAGCGACATTGAGGCCCGCTTCGGCGGCATGACGGAGGATAAGCATATCTGGCTGCAGATCGCCCATACGGCCAATCTGGAGGCGGCTGAGGCCTATAAGGAGGAGATCCTGTCACAGTTTCCCGGATATGATATCCATATTGACGCCCTGTCCCTGAGCGTGGCCTGCCATATCGGGCCCGGGGCGCTGGCGTTTGCCTGCTGTAAGAAAATGGCGATATGAGACGCAGCCTTTTCTCCTTCGGAGAACTCCGTGGACGATGCCGTTTACCCAAAGGCATTCGCTGACCGGAACCGGCTTGAAAAATACTTCCCTTGCTTTGCGGCAGGGAAACAGATAATAAAATAGAAGAATAACATCTCACAGGAGAGTGAAATATAAATGGCAAATACAAACAATTATGACGCCTCCAGTATCACGGTACTGGAGGGGTTGGAAGCTGTGCGCAAACGCCCGGGCATGTACATCGGAAGCGTTTCCACCAAGGGGCTGAACCACTTAATCTATGAGATCGTGGACAATTCCGTGGATGAGCATCTGGCGGGATTCTGCGATCAGATCCGGGTCATCCTGGAGGCGGACGGCTCAGCCACCATTATGGATAACGGCCGGGGGATTCCTGTGGGAATGCATGAGAAGGGCATCAGCGCGGAGCGCCTGGTGTTCACCACCCTTCACGCAGGGGGAAAATTCGACAATGCCGCCTACAAGACCAGCGGCGGCCTCCACGGCGTGGGCTCCTCCGTGGTCAATGCCCTTTCCACCAGACTGACCGTAACGGTTAAGACCGGCGGATTTATTTATGAGGACAAATATGAGAGAGGCAATCCGGTGATTCCCCTGGAAAACGGCCTGCTTCCCGTGAAGGGCAGAACGAAAGAGACCGGGACCACCATCAATTTCCTGCCTGACGACACCATTTTCGACAGGACCCGGTTCAAGGAGGACGATGTGAAAAGTCGTCTTCACGAGACGGCCTACCTGAATCCAAACCTGACCATCCTGTTCGAGGACAGGCGCAGGGAGGAGCCGGAGAAAGTGGCGTTCCATGAGCCTGACGGCATTACCGGCTTTGTGAAGGACATGAACAAGTCCCAGGACCCTGTCCACGATGTGATCTATTTTAAGGGGGAAAGCGAAGGAATCTCCGTGGAGGCAGCTTTCCAGTACATCAATGAGTTCCACGAGAATGTATTGGGATTTTGTAATAATATATACAACTCCGAGGGCGGAACCCATCTGACGGGCTTCAAGACCATGTTCACCAACGTGATTAACACCTACGCCAGGCAGATCGGGATTCTGAAAGAGAAGGATGCCAATTTTACGGGAGCTGACGTTCGAAACGGCATGACGGCGGTGGTGTCCATCAAGCATCCTGACCCCCGGTTTGAAGGCCAGACCAAGACGAAACTGGACAATCAGGACGCGGCCAAGGTGGTGTCCAAGGTGACCGGGGAGGAGATCGTCCGTTTCTTTGACCGGAACCTGGATACCCTGAAAAATATCATCGGCTGCGCGGAGAAGGCGGCGAAAATCCGCAAATCCGAAGAGCGTGCCAAGACCAACATGCTCACAAAGCAGAAATTTTCCTTTGATTCCAACGGAAAGCTGGCCAACTGCGAGTCCAGGGACCCTTCCAAATGCGAGATTTTCATCGTGGAGGGAGATTCCGCCGGAGGCAGCGCCAAGATGGCCAGAAACCGGATGTTCCAGGCCATCCTGCCCATCCGGGGCAAGATATTGAACGTGGAGAAGGCCAGTATCGACAAGGTTCTGGCCAACGCGGAGATCAAGACCATGATCAATGCCTTCGGCTGCGGTTTTTCAGAAGGGTACGGCAATGACTTTGACATCAAAAAGCTTCGCTACGACAAGATCATCATCATGGCGGATGCGGATGTGGACGGAGCCCATATTTCCACGCTGCTGCTGACGCTGTTTTATCGCTTTATGCCTGAGCTGATTTTCGAGGGGCATGTATATATCGCCATGCCGCCCTTGTATAAGGCCATGCCTTCCAAGGGGGCGGAGCAGTATCTCTATGATGACAAAGCGTTGGAAAAGTACCGGAAAACCCACAAAACGCCTTTTACCCTGCAGCGGTACAAGGGCCTTGGCGAGATGGACGCGGAACAGCTCTGGGAGACCACGCTGAACCCGGAGACCCGGCGTATGAAGCTGGTGGAGATCGAGGATGCCAGGATGGCCTCGGAAGTGACGGAGCTGCTCATGGGGACGGAGGTGCCGCCCAGAAAGATTTTTATCTATGACCATGCGGTGGACGCGGAACTGGATGTATAAGGCCGGCGAACAGCGAAAACGAAGACAAATGCGTCATACATGTAAGCCCGGTCTGTTATCAGCAAAGCTATATTTTTAGCGATACCATCTTCAATAATGTAGCCCTGTACCAGGACTATTCCCGGGAAGAGGTGAATGATATGTTTCTCCGTGCTCTTCATAGGACAGCAGGCGCTGGTATTGATTTATTTTATCTTCTCCAAGCTGACGGCTTTCTTTCAGGAAAGAAAAACGCAGTGCTTCATTCCGAATAATGGAGCACAGCAGTCCCCGGGCTGTCTCATAGTTTCCGGCGCCTGCATCCTTCAGATTTATGGAAATGACTGGGAATTTTCCCATATACTGCTGACAAAGCGCCGTTTCCTTTGCAATTTCCAGTCCCTCAAACAGTCTGCTGTCACAGTCATAACCAAAAAAGTATTTTAACATACTCATATTCAGGGACTTTCCGAATCTGCGGGGACGGGTGAAGAGATTTACTTTTCCCTAATTATTCAGCAGCTTCTTGATAAAGCAGGTTTTATCCACATAGCAGAATCCTTCTGTACGAATTTCCTCAAAATTCTCAATACCTATAGGCAGTTTATCTTTCATGGGCGGATCGCCTTTCTTTTGGATCTGTAGATAATTTATATTCTTATCTTTCTTTTTAAGATGCTTTTCTTCCATTGAACCGCTTTTTTCTTCAGATCGCTTTTCTGTTGAACCGTTTTCATTGGATTGCTTTTTTCATCGGTCCGTTTAAAAGCGGCAAAATTCTGGTTCCGGCTTGTCAGGGTCAGGATCTAAGAGCGGAAAGCCTGGAAGCCAGGAACCAGACGGCTCCTCCGCATCCAATAAGGATAGCCCCGCGCCACAGGAAGGGGGCGGTATCCAGATACATACTGCGCCCCAGAAGCCTGTCGGTAACAGAGAGCACCCACCTGTCGGCGGCCTTGATACAGGCAAAGGGGACGATAGTCCAGAAACAGCCCTGCAGCAGGGAAACCTTTCCCAGGGAACGATAATATGCCCCGATCCCTGCGCTGTACGATGAAGCTGTATCAGAAGCGGAGCCTTCTTTCGCTGCGGGAGATACCAAAGGAGTCAGCCTGAAAAAAGGAATGATCCCCGGAGAAGACCTTTGGGCATATAGGACAACAGGCATAAGGAGCGGCAGCAGCATACCCAAAAGCAGCACAGCCTGCACCCAAAAGGAAGTCACTGCTCCATAAACCCTGGTGGCGGCAATCGCCGGTTCCCCCAGATTCCGGAGGGTTGGAGGAAGCCGGTTTAGCAGTATCCATTCAGCTTCATCTTCCGCCTCGGTCAGCTGTGCCAGGAACTCCTCGTCGCTGATTGCCAAAGCACTGCTGTTACTGCTCCTTTTTACCGCTTTCAGAATGTCGCGGTTCAGTCTGGCGAAAGATCTGCTGTTGTCCATTTTTTCAAGGGGCGTGTTCTTTCCGGCCAGGAAGGCGGCATAAGCGCGCAGATAGCGGTGGATGACGCGGTCCAGCTGCGGATGTCTCTCCACCAGCCGCTGAATCTCCATTGTCCTGTCAATTTCCAGGTCTGGACAGGCCAGTGCGACGACATCGTTTGTCCGGAAGCTGAAAGCCGAACCGATATAGGCATCCCGGATTACATGGGCAGCAGTCGATTTCAGACAGCCGATCCCCACGGCCAGAAAGAGGCAGCAGGCAAAGAGGAACTTTAACGGTTTTGAATTCATATTTTTCATAGGTTCTCCTTATCCTTTTGAAAGCACGCTCATGCATGATGGAACAATAATTTTGTATCCATTATAAGATAATCGTCCGGCATTTACAATGTATATTTGGAAATTCAGTTTATAACT